>NZ_JBMDIJ010000140.1:0-8989 GCF_057808595.1 Pseudomonas sp. FG98
GCCCCCCCCCCCAAAACAGCAATCAACCGGGTCACCCTTTTCAGGTCCACGCCATGCAAGCAGATTCCGAATCCCCGGCCATCGCCACCCGGCAGGCCGATCACCCACCTGTAGCCCTGCTGCTCGGCTCGCTGCTGCTGGTGATGTTCCTCGCCGCCCTCGACCAGACCATCGTCTCCACCGCCCTGCCGACCATCGTCGGCGACCTCGGTGGCCTGCGCTGGCTGTCCTGGGTGGTCACCGCCTACCTGCTGGCCTCCACCGTGGTGGTGCCGCTGTACGGCAAGTTCGGCGACCTGTACGGCCGCCGCCGGGTACTGCAAGTGTCCATCGTACTGTTCCTGCTCGGCTCGGTGCTATGCGGCATGGCCCAGGACATGACCCAGCTGATCCTCCTGCGCGCCCTGCAGGGCCTGGGCGGTGGCGGTCTGATGGTGGTGGCGATGGCAGCCATCGGCGACGTCATCCCACCGGCGGAGCGTGGCCGCTACCAGGGCCTGTTCGGCGGTGTGTTCGGCCTGGCCACGGTGGTCGGGCCATTGATTGGCGGGTTTCTCGTCGAACACCTGTCGTGGCGCTGGATCTTCTATATCAACCTGCCCCTCGGGCTGATCGCCCTGGCGGTGATCGGTGCGGTGTTCCGCCCGCACGTGGCCCGGGTCAAGCACGTCATCGACTACTTCGGCGCCTTCTACCTGACCCTGGCCCTGGCCGCCCTGGTCCTGATCACCAGCCTCGGCGGCAGCCTGTTGCCCTGGGCCTCGCTGGACATGATTTGCCTGGCGCTGGTCGGGATGATCGGTCTGGTCGGTTTCGTTATCGAACAGCGCAGCGCCGCCGAGCCGATCATGCCACTGCACCTGTTTCGCCAACGCACCTTCGTTCTGTCCAGCCTGATCGGTTTCATGGTGGGTATTTCGCTGTTCGGCGCGGTGACCTTCCTGCCGCTGTACATGCAGGTGGTCAAGGACGCCTCGCCAACCAGCGCCGGCTTGCAGATGCTGCCGCTGATGGGCGGCTTGCTGGTGGTCTCGGCGATCACCGGACGCCTGGTCAGCCGCTGGGGGCGCTATCGCCGGTTCCCGATCGCCGGCACCTTCCTCCAGATGATCGCCATGGGCCTGCTCAGCCGTCTCGACCTGGACACGCCAATGGCCTTGATGAACCTCTATATGGGCATCCTTGGCGCCGGGCTGGGCATGGTCATGCAGGTGCTGATCCTGGCGGTGCAGAACAGTGTGGAGCCGCGGCATATGGGAGTGGCGACCTCGGGGGCGACCCTGTTCCGCTCGATTGGCGGTTCCATCGGCGTGTCGGTGTTCGGCGCGCTGTTCTCCCACTCGCTGGCGGCACGCCTGGCCGGCGATTTCGCCACCGGCACGGCGAGCCTGTCGCCCACCGCGGTGCATGAACTGCCGGCAGCGCAGCACCATGCCTACCTGCTGGCATTCTCCGGGGCCATGCACGGGGTGTTCCTGGTCGCCTGCGCGATTGCCGGAGTGGCGTTCGCCTTGTCCTGGGCAATCAAGGAAGTGCCGCTGCGCAAGGCGGTCCACGGCTGAAGGAATGCACACGGCAGGCAACCTTCGGCCTATCCTCATGGTCCATGAGTAAATCGCACCAATAATTGCCAGGGAAACCACCGATGCGCGTGCAAGACGACCCCCAGCAAACACGACACCTGATGCAGGGCGCACAACTGGGCGACTCCATCGCCGCGCACCTGGACAGCCTGAAGCGCCTGCAAGCCCAGGTCAGCCATCTGACCCAGGCCGCCGCCCAGGTGGACGCTCACCTGAACGGCATCGAAAACGATCTCGACCAGGTCCGCGCCCTGCTTGCCGCGCGGCCGCTGCTTTGAGCCCTGCGCGACGATTTATGCGGTAAAGTTCCGCCCTTGTGCCAGGAAGGCAGCAGCTTGGCTGTCTGAATTTTTACTGGTCGGCCATCACGCGTCAGCAGAGCACCACGCACATGAACACACCCGACGAGACGCTACAGGCCAGAACGCCCTACACCTCCCTCCCCAGTTTCCTGCCCTTCCCCATCGTCGGGCTGGGCGCCTCCGCCGGCGGCCTGGCGGCCTTGCTGCACTTCTTCGAAGAAATGCCCAGCGAAAGCGGCATGGCCTTCGTGGTGGTGATGCACCTCTCTGCCGAGCACGAAAGCAGCGCCGACCGCATTCTGCAGAAAGTCACGCGGATGCCGGTGCAGCAAGTGACCAAGCCGACCCCGGTGGAAGCCAACCACGTCTACCTGATCTCCCCCGCCATGCAGCTGGAAATGCTCGACGGCTACCTGCGGGTCACCGAGCGCCCCAGTGGCCAGCCGCGGCATATCGCCATCGACGTGTTCTTCCGCACCATGGCCGATGCCCATCGCCATCGCGGCATCGGCATCGTTCTGTCCGGCGCCGGCAACGACGGCAGTGCCGGGCTGGTGCGGGTCAAGGAACAGGGCGGCATGACCCTGGCCCAGTCCCTCGACGACGCCGAGTACGAAAGCATGCCGCGCAACGCCATCGCCACCGGCCAGGTCGACTTCGTCCTGCCGGTGGTGGACATGCCGCAGAAGCTGGTGGAACTGTGGGAGAACATGCGCAACATCGAGCTGCCGCTGGGCGACGAGATCGAGCCGCCGCTGCACAACCCCGATACCGCCGAGGCAGAGCGCGCCGCCGATGCCGCGCTGCGGGAAATCATCATCATCCTGCGCACCCGCACCGGCCATGACTTCAAGCATTACAAGCGCGCCACCGTGCTGCGCCGCATCGAGCGCCGCATGCAGGTCAACCGCCTGAGCGACCTGCCCGGCTACCGCGACTTCCTCAACGCCAACTCCGAGGAAGCCAGTGCCCTGCTCGACGACATGCTGATCGGCGTGACCAATTTCTTCCGTGACCGCGAAGCCTTCGAGGCGCTGGAGCGGGAGATCATCCCGCGCCTGTTCGACCTCACGGCCGAAAGCGACCCCACGGTACGCGCCTGGTCGGCGGGTTGCTCGTCCGGCGAGGAAGCCTATTCCATCGCCATGCTGCTGGCCGACCACCTGGATTTCAGCCATAGCACCCACAAGTTCCAGGTGTTCGCCACCGATATCGACGAGCACGCCATCGGTGTCGGCCGCGCCGGCGTCTACCCCGAAGCCGTGGTCACCGATATTCCACCGGCGCGCCTGCGCCAGCACTTCGCCAAGGAGCAGACCCACTTCCGGGTCAAGAAGGAAATTCGCGAACGGGTGCTGTTCGCCCTGCACAACCTGCTGCGCGACCCGCCGTTTTCCAAACTGCACCTGATCAGTTGCCGCAACCTGCTGATCTACCTCGACCGCCAGGTGCAGGCGGACATCCTGCAGATGTTCCACTTCGCCCTGGCGCCTGGCGGCTACCTGTTCCTCGGCAGCTCGGAGTCGGCCGACGTGTGCCTGGACCTGTTCACCCCGGTGGACAAGAAAAACCGCATCTACCGCGCCAAGGCCAGCTCCAGTCTCGGCCGGCCGACCCCGACCCTGCCGCTCAATGCCTTCACCGGCTTCTCCCTGCCGAGCATCGAGCGCAACCTGGAGCGGCGCAAGGTCTCCTTCGCCGAGGTCCACCAGCGCGTGCTCGAGCAGTACGGCCCGCCCAGCGTGGTGGTCAACCAGGACTCGGACATCGTGCACATGTCCGATCGTGCCGGGCGCTTCCTGCGCTATGTCGGTGGCGAGCCGTCGCACAACCTGCTGGTGCAGGTGTTGCCGGAGCTGCGCCTGGAGCTGCGCACCGCGTTGTACCAGGCCTTCCAGACCGGCAAGAGCATCGAGGCGCGGCGCCTGCAACTGGAGCGCGACGGGCGCAACTACTACGTCAACATGGTCGCCCGGCCGTTCCGCGACCTGGACGCCGACTTCGTCCTGGTGCTGTTCGACGAAGTCGAGGAAACCATGAGCGCCGAGGTCAAGAGCGCCCGCGATGACGGCAAGGACAGCGTGCTGTCCCAGCTCGAAGGCGAGTTGCAACGGACCAAGGAGCAACTGCAGGCCACGGTCGAGCAGTCCGAGACCTCCACCGAGGAACTCAAGGCCTCCAACGAAGAACTCCAGGCGATCAACGAGGAGCTGCGCTCCACCACCGAGGAGCTGGAAACCAGCAAGGAAGAGCTGCAATCGATCAACGAAGAGCTGATCACGGTCAACCAGGAGCTCAAGAGCAAGGTCGAGGAAACCGGCAAGATCAACGACGACCTGCAAAACCTGATCGCCTCCACCGACATCGCCACGGTGTTCGTCGACCGGCGCATGCGCATCAAGTCCTACACGCCGCGGGCCACCGAGATCTTCAGCATCATTCCTTCGGATACCGGGCGCTCGCTGCTGGATATCACCCATCGCCTCGACTACCCGGGCATGGCCGATGATGCCGTGACCGCCTTCGAGTCGCTGCGCATCATCGAGTGCGAGGTGCCGAGCAACGATGGCCGCTGGTATATCGCCCGCCTCCTGCCCTATCGCACCACCGAGGACCTGATCGACGGCGCGGTACTGACCTTCATCGATATCAGTGAGCGGCGCCAGGCCGAGGACCGGGTGCGCGAGGGTGAGGAACGCCTGCGCCTGGCGGCGGAAAGCACCCAGGACTTCATCATCCTGACCATGGATGCCCAGGGCCTGATCACCACCTGGAACCGTGGCGCCGAGCGCACCTTCGGCTACCGCGAGGAGGAAATACTGGGCCAGTCCGCCGAACTGATCTTCCTCCCCGAAGACCGTGAGGGCGGCGTGCTCCAGGAAGAACTGCGCCTGGCGCGCAAGGACGGTCGTGCCGACGACGAACGCTGGCTGCAGCGCAAGGATGGCAGCCGCTTCTTCTGCAGCGGTGTCACTACCGCCCTGCACAACGGCTTGCACGGCTTCGCCAAGATTGGCCGGGACATCACCGACAAGAAGCGCCAGGAGTCCGAGCAGGTCTGGCAACTCCAGCAAAGCCGCACCAGCAGCAAGCTCAAGGACGAATTCTTTGCGGTCATGTCCCACGAGCTTAAGCATCCGCTCAACCTGATCCAGCTCAACGGTGAACTGATGACCCGCCTGCCCCAGGTACGCGGCAATGCCGTGGCCGGGCGCGCGGTGGAAACCATCCTCGGCGCGGTGCGCAGCCAGGCGCGGATCATCGACGACCTGCTCGACCTGTCGCGGATCAACACCGGCAAGCTCAAGCTCAATCGCGGCCCGGTGCTGTTGCAACAAGTGCTGGCCGACATCGCCAATGTGGCCAAGGGCGATGCCGCCGGCGAGCAGATCGGCATCGACCTGGAACTGCCCGAGGACGGCCAGGACCCGCTGGTGATCGACGCCGACCCGGTACGCATCGAGCAGATCATCTGGAACCTGCTGAACAATGCGCTGAAATTCACCGCGGCGGGTGGACGGATCTGCCTGCGCCTGGTGGACGAAGGCAACCAGGTGCGCCTGGATGTGCAGGACAACGGCCAGGGCATCGCCGCCGAGTCGTTGCCGCTGATCTTCGACATGTTCGGCCAGGTGCCGGAGCATCGCCACGGCCAGAACCGCGGCGGGTTGGGCATCGGCCTGGCGCTGGTGCGCGAGCTGGTGGAGGCTCATCACGGCCGGGTCGAGGCGCGGTCTGCCGGGCTCGGCCGTGGTGCCACCTTCAGTGTCTGGCTGCCGCACTACAGCCGCGACGAGGCACCGGCCGGCGCCGAGCTGGACGACACCCCAGGCGATTTTCTCGGGCTCAAGGTGCTGATCGTCGACGACTCCACGGACATCCTCGACATCATGAAGGCGCTGATGGAACTGGAAGGCGCCGAAGTGACCCTGGCCAGCAACGGCGCCGAGGCGCTGCAACGGCTGGACGAAGACGGTGCAGTCTTTGATCTGGTTCTCTCGGACCTGGGCATGCCGGTGATGAACGGGCTGGAGCTGATCGCCAGGCTACGCCAGGACAGTCGCTTCGCCAGCCTGCCGGTGGTGGCCCTGACCGGATTCGGCGCCAGCCAGGACAAGAATGAAGCATTGCAGGCAGGCTTCAATGCCCATGTCGACAAGCCGGTGGCGTTCGAGGTGCTGCAGAAAACCGTAAGGACCGTGTTGGGACGCTAGATCCGCTCGACGAAAAAGGCCGGCAGCGCCACAGGATTATCTGTGGCGCTGCCGGCCTTTTCGTTGGCGGTGAAATCTACGGCTTGGTGGTCTCCGAATGGTCCTTCGGCGTGGTCGGCACACCGCCCGGGCCCGGCACTACCGGATCGACCGCATCGCGGGTGGTGGCACCCGGGCCGACCGACGAACCCCCATGGGCGGCAGCCAGCTGGCGAGCTTTCTCCAGGTGGGCCTTCAGGGTCGGCAGGGTCTGCTCGGCAAAGGTACGCAGCTCCGCGTCCTTGCCGTCCTTGGCGTAGTCGTCGAACAGGCGGATCGCCGCTTCATGGGCATTGACCTGGTTGTTTGCGTAGGCTTGGTCGAAGGACTTGGCACCACGCAGTTCGAGGATCATCGCCTTGGCCTTGTCGATCAGGTCAGCATCGCTGGATACCTCGAGTTTCTTGCTCGCGGCGATCGACTTGAGCTTCTCGTTGGCCGCGCCATGGTCCTTGAGCATCATCGCGGCAAATTCCTTGACGTCGGTGGCGCTGCCTTTTTCCTCGGCCAGCCTGGCCGCCTCCACTTCGGCGATGCCCTTGGCCGAGGCGTCCTCGACGAAGTCGTCGGCGTCCTGGGCGGCATGCACCGCGCCTGCCAGGGTGAAGGCCAGGGCAAAGCCCGCGCTGCGCAACAGTGTGTTCATCATTGAATCCTCGGGTCAGTTCCGGTTCTGGTGTCACTACCTGTTCTGAGCGCCGCTGTCTTACCGGGGTTCATCTTTTTTGCGGTACCAGCGACCGGGGCGGCTATCATGGCCATCCGCCCCTGCCTGCTGCCGTCATCCATGAACAAACTGGACAACTACAAGACCATCGCCGACTGCATCGCCGCCCTGCTCTTCCCCCACGCCGAGGTCATCGTCCACGACCTCGCCAGCCAGACCGTGGTGCATATCGCCAACAACTTTTCCAAGCGCCAGCTCGGCGACGATTCGGCGCTGGACGAGTTGCCTGGGGATTTCGACCAGGCCTCCAGCCTTGGCCCCTATGAAAAGCTCAACTGGAACGGGCAGAAGATCCGCTCGATCACCAGCGTCCTGCGTGACGACCAGGGCCGGGCCGAAGCGCTGCTGTGCATCAACCTGAATTTCGCCGTGCTCGACCAGGCCCGCGAGGCGCTCAATGCGTTTTTCCAGGTCAGCCGCCTGATTCCGCAGCCCGAGGCGCTGTTCCGCGATGACTGGCAGGAGCGCATCAACACTTTCCTCCACGCCTGGCTGGCCGAGCGCCAACTGTCGCTGAATACCCTGGGCATGAAGGACAAGCGCGCCCTGATCGAAGCGCTCTACGCCGAGGGTGCCTTCGATGGCCGCAGTGCCGCCGACTATGTGGCCAACGTGCTCAACATGGGGCGGGCCACGGTGTACAAATGGGTCAAGGCACTGCGCGAGCAGGCATAGGTCCACCCAGCCCGCTTCGGCGGGCTTTTTTACATCTCACAAAGAGACATATTGTCCATGGTGGAATTTAAAGCTATAAATAGGCAGCCCGGGCCCCTATCAATCTGCGTGAAGAACAAGAGGCAAGCCAATGAAGATCAAGGAGTTCGGCGTCGAAATCTGGATGAACGCCTATGAGACCCAGTGTCGCTATAACCTGGCGGAAACCTGTGTCGAGTCCATCACCCTTGGCCAGTTGCTGGACTTCGCCGGCAAGCGCGAGAGCATCCTCGATGAACTGCTGCCGATGAAGATGACGTACGGTGCCATCGAAGGCTCCGAGCGCCTGCGTGACCTGATCGCCGGGCTGTATGAGCGCCAGCAACGCAACAACGTGATCGTCACCCACGGTGCCATCGGCGCCAACGCGCTGGTCTACGAGACCCTGGTCGAGCCTGGCGACCATGTGGTGTCGGTGGCGCCGACCTACCAGCAGCACTATTCGATTCCCGAGAGCTATGGGGCGGATGTTTCCATCCTGCGCCTGCGCGAAGAAAACGCCTTCCTCCCGGACCTCGCCGAATTGCGCGGCATGGTTCGTGGCAATACCAAAGTGATCGCCCTGAACAACCCGAACAACCCCACCGGCTCGCTGATGGACCGGGCCATGCTCGAAGACATCGTCGAGATCGCCCGCTCGGTGGACGCCTGGTTGCTGTGCGACGAGGTCTATCGCGGCACCGACCAGCACGGCGACGGCTTTACCGTGTCGATCGCCGACCTGTACGAAAAAGGCATCAGCACTGCGAGCATGTCCAAGACCTTCTCCCTGGCCGGCCTGCGCCTGGGCTGGATCGTCGCCCCGCCGGCGCTGATCCATGCCGTGTCGATCCATCGCGACTACAACACCATCAGCGTCGGCATGCTCGATGATCACTTCGCCTGTATCGCCCTGGAGCACCGCCAGCACATCCTCGACCGCGCTCACTCCCTGACCCGCGACAACCTGGCCATGCTGGACGCCTGGGTGGCGCGGGAGCCGAAGGTGTCCTACGTCAAGCCGAGGGCCGGCACCACTGCCCTGCTCAAGCTCGACGTGGATATGCCGTCGCGGGAATTCTGCGTGAAGTTGCTGGACAGCAAGGGCGTGATGTTCACCCCGGGCAGCGCCCTGGATATCGAGGGCTATGTGCGCATCGGCTATGCCAATAACCCGCAGGTGATGGAGCAAGGGCTGGCGCTGGTTTCGGAGTTTCTGCGGGAGATCTGAGAACTGCCGGCCGCCGTTGCCAGAAACGGCGAAGAACTGTGGCCGGCTTGCCGGCGATGGGGCCATCAGCCTTGCTGGTCGGGTTGTTCTTGCGGGCCTCATCGCTGGCAATGTTAGCTCCCACAGGTTCCTGTCTCGAGCTTAAATCATGCGGCTGGCCCGGAACCCTGTGGGAGCCGGCGTTGCCGGCGATGAGGCCA
>NZ_JBMDIJ010000141.1:0-8899 GCF_057808595.1 Pseudomonas sp. FG98
ATTGCAGTAGTGAATTCACTGAAGCAATCGCTGGCAAGCCAGCTCCCACAGGGGCCAAGTCGCTGCGGGACTATGCGCGTGACTTGGCTCAGCCGCAATAAGCAAAACGCATACCCCCCTCAAGCCTACGCATTACCCCGCCAACACCCCGACTGACATCCTTGGGCAAAACCCAGCAGGAGCCTTGCCCCATGAACCCCACCCCCAAAACCGCGCTGGTGGTCAGCGCCCATTCCGCCGATTTCGTCTGGCGCGCCGGCGGCGCCATCGCCCTGCACGCCGAGCAGGGCTACGCGGTGCATATCGTCTGCCTGTCGTTCGGCGAGCGCGGCGAGTCGGCCAAGCTGTGGCGCAAGGGCGAGATGACCGAGGACAAGGTCAAGGCCGCGCGCCGCCAGGAAGCCGAGGCCGCTGCCGAAATTCTCGGGGCCAGCGTCGAGTTCTTCGATATCGGCGACTACCCGATGCGCGCCGACAAGGACACCCTGTTCCGCCTCGCCGACGTGTTCCGCCGGGTGCAGCCGGAGTTCGTCCTCAGCCACTCGCTGAAGGACCCGTACAACTACGACCACCCGCTGGCCATGCACCTGGCCCAGGAAGCGCGGATCATCGCCCAGGCCGAAGGCTACCGCCCCGGCGAGAAGATTGTCGGCGCGCCGCCGGTGTACAGCTTCGAGCCGCACCAGCCCGAGCAATGCGAATGGCGCCCGGATGTGCTGCTGGACATCACCTCGGTGTGGGAGCGCAAGTACGCCGCGATCCAGTGCATGGCCGGCCAGGAACACCTGTGGGAGTACTACACCCGGGTCGCCCTGCAACGCGGCGTGCAGGCCAAGCGTAACGTCGGCATCGCCTCCAGCCGCGACATCGTCTACGGCGAGGGCTACCAGAGCATCTTCCCGCGGGTGACGGAGAACCTGGCATGAGCGAACTGATCGGCAAGACCGGCTATGTGGTGCGCAACATCCGCCGCGCCGAGCCCGAGGTGATCGACACCCTCGGCCAGCTTGGCGTCGCCACGGTGCACGAGGCCCAGGGCCGCAAGGGCCTGCTCGGCTCGCAACTGCGACCGATCCAGCAAGGCGTGGCGCAGGCCGGGTCGGCGGTGACGGTGCTGGTGGCGCCGGGTGATAACTGGATGTTCCACGTCGCCGTGGAGCAGTGCCAACCCGGCGACCTGCTGGTGGTGGCGCCGAGTTCGCCGTGCAGCGACGGCTACTTCGGCGACCTGCTGGCCACCTCGCTCAAGGCCCGTGGCGTGCGTGGCCTGGTCATCGATGCCGGCGTGCGTGACAGCCAGACCCTGCGCGAGATGGGCTTTGCCGTGTGGTCGCGGGGCATCAATGCCCAGGGCACGGTCAAGGAAACCCTCGGCTCGGTGAACCTGCCGCTAGTGTGCGCCGGTCAACTGATCAACCCCGGCGACGTGGTGGTGGCCGACGACGACGGCGTGGTGGTGGTACGCCGTGGCGAAGCCCGCGATGTGGCCCAGGCCGGTCTGGGCCGGGCCGAACTGGAAGAGCAGAAACGCCTGCGCCTGGCCAATGGCGAGCTGGGCCTGGACATCTATGGCATGCGTCCACGCCTGGAGGAAAAAGGCCTGGTCTACCTGGACAGCCTTGCCGACCTGGAGCGCCGCCTGTGAGCCAGCTGCGTATCCCCTGCCTGCTGATGCGTGGCGGCACCTCCAAGGGCGCCTTCTTCCTGGCCGACGACCTGCCTGCCGACCGCGCCCAGCGCGATCGCCTGCTGCTGGCGGTGATGGGCTCGCCGGACGCCCGGCAGATCGACGGCATCGGCGGTGCCGACCCGCTGACCAGCAAGGTGGCGATCATCCGCCGCAGTGCCCGCGCCGATGCCGATGTCGACTACCTGTTCGCCCAGGTGCTGTTGGACGAGGCGCGGGTCGACGAGGGCCAGAACTGCGGCAATATCCTCGCCGCCGTCGGCCCGTTCGCCCTTGAGCGCGGCCTGCTGCCGATCCAGGGCGACAGCACCCGGGTACGGATCTTCATGGAAAACACCGGGCAGGTTGCCGTGGCCACGATCGCCACGCCGGACGGCGCCGTGAGCTACGCCGGCGAAACCCGTATCGACGGCGTGCCAGGCACAGGCGCCGCGATCGTCATCGCCTTCGAGGATATCGCCGGCTCCAGTTGCGGCAGCCTGCTACCGACCGGCTCGCCGCGGGACTGCTTCGACGGGGTCGAGGTGAGCTGCATCGACAACGGCATGCCGGTGGTGCTGGTGCGCGCCGAAGACCTCGGGCGCAGTGGCCATGAGAGCCGCGAGCAACTGGACGCCGACGATGAGCTGAAGGCGCGCCTGGAATCGATCCGCCTGCAGGCCGGGCCACGCATGAACCTGGGCGATGTCAGCCAGCGCAACGTGCCGAAGATGTGCCTGGTGGCCGCGCCGGTCGCCGGCGGCAGCATCGCCACCCGCTCCTTCATTCCGCATCGCTGCCACGCCTCCATCGGCGTATTCGGCGCGGTCAGCGTGGCCACCGCCTGCCTGATCGAGGACACCGTGGCCCGGCCGCTGGCGCAGGTTCAGCCGGGCCCGGTGCAGCGGCTGTCGGTGGAGCATCCCAGCGGCGAGTTCAGCGTGGAGATCCACCAGCAAGGCGGACGCATCGTCAGCTGCGGGCTGGTCCGCACCGCGCGGGCGCTGTTCGATGGCGTGGTGCTGGTGGCCGCTAGCTGACCGGCTCGTCCACCACATCACCGCGCTGGCGGAGCAATTCGACGAAACTGCTCAGGCAACGCGACACCATGCCCCGCCGCCACACCAGCCAGGTGCGCAGATAGCGGAAGCGCTCCGACAGCGGCCAGACGCTGACCGTGCTGCAGCCCGGCATGCTGTCGAGCATGCTGCGCGGCATCAGCGCCAGGCCGGCGCCAGCACTGACGCAGGCGAGCATGCCGTGGTAGGACTCCATTTCGAGGATCTTGCCCGGCACCGCCGCGTCCTGGGCGAACCAGCTTTCGAAGTGATGGCGGTACGAGCAGTTGGCGCGGAAGGCGTAGATAGTCGAGCCGTTGACCTCGGCGGCGCGGCTGATCGGCGGATGGTTCAGTGGCGCGATCAGCACCATCTCCTCGGTGAACACCGGCACCCCTTCCAGCGCCGGGTGCAGCACCGGGCCATCGACGAAGGCAGCGCTCAGGCGCCCGGCGAGCACGCCGTCGATCATCGCTCCGGAGGGGCCAGTGCTGAGGTCCAGTTCGACCTTGGCATAGAGCTGGTTATAGGCCGCCAGCACCGCAGGAATGCGCACCGCCGCCGTGCTTTCCAGCGAGCCGAGGGCGAAGGCGCCCTGGGGCTCGTCACCGGCCACGGTCTGCCGCGCCTCGGCCACCAGGTCGAGAATACGCTTCACATAGTCGAGAAAATTCCACCCGGCCGGTGACAGGCGCAGGCGACTTTTCTCGCGGATGAACAGTTCGGCGCCCAGTTCTTCTTCCAGTTGTCGGATTCTCGTGGTCAGGTTCGACGGCACCCGATGAATATGCTGGGCCGCCGCACTGATGCTGCCCTGCTCTGCCACGGCCTTGAACATCTCCAGCTGGACCAGATCCATAGAGTCATTCTCTCTGCGTGAATGTTTCGCTCAGTATTATTCAGTTTCTGCGAAACATACAACGCAGTAGGCTCCTTCTCACACACCGTCCACGAGAACGCCAAAAATGACCGTGATCAGCCACCACACCCATGCCTTGTCGATCAACCCTGCCACTGGCGAGCAGATCGGCCACTACGCCTACGAAAACGACGCTGCCCTCGACGCCGCCCTGGCCCGAGCTGCTGCCGGTTACGCGGTGTGGCGGCGCACGCCGCTGGAAGGCCGCGTCAGCCAGTTGCGCGCCCTGGGCGCCGCGCTGCGTGACAACGCCGAAGCCATGGCGCTGATGATCACTGACGAAATGGGCAAGCCGATCGCCCAGGCCCGTGGCGAAATCGAAAAATGCGCCCAGCTCTGCGACTGGTACGCCGAAGCCGGCCCGGCCATGCTCGCCCCGGAACCAGCCCCGGTACCGGTGGGCAAGGCGCGCATCGAATACCGTCCGCTCGGCCCGCTGCTGGCGGTGATGCCGTGGAACTTCCCGATCTGGCAGGTGCTGCGCGGCGCCGTCCCGGCCCTGCTGGCCGGCAACACCTACGTGCTCAAGCACGCGCCGAACGTAATGGGCAGCGCCTACCTGCTACTGGACGCGTTCAAGCGCGCCGGCTTCCCTGAAGGCGTGTTCGAGGTGATCAACGTCACCCCTGACGGCGTGTCCAAGGCCATCGCCGACCCGCGCATCGCCGCCGTGACCCTGACCGGCAGCGTCCGCGCCGGTACCGCCATCGGCGCCCAGGCCGGTGCCGCGCTGAAGAAATGCGTGCTGGAACTGGGTGGCTCCGACCCGTTCATCGTGCTCAACGATGCCGACCTCGATGAAGCGGTGAAAGCCGCCGTGATCGGCCGCTACCAGAACACCGGCCAGGTCTGCGCCGCGGCCAAGCGCCTGATCGTCGAGGAAGGCGTGGTCCAGGCTTTCACCGAGAAGTTCGTCGCCCTGACCCGCGAGCTGGTGATGGGTGACCCGCGCAATGCCGACACCTATATCGGCCCGATGGCCCGTTTCGACCTGCGTGACGAGCTGGATGGCCAGGTCCAGGCGACCCTGGCCGAAGGCGCCACCCTGCTGCTCGGTGGTGACAAGGCCGAGGGCGAAGGCAACTACTACCTGCCGACCGTGCTGGCCGACGTCACCGACCAGATGACCTCATTCAAGGAAGAGCTGTTCGGCCCGGTGGCGTCGATCATCACCGCCCGCGACGCCCGGCATGCCCTGCAACTGGCCAACGACAGCGAATTCGGCCTGGCCTCGACCATCTACACCGCCAATGTGGAACTGGCCGAGCAACTGGTGGAAGAGCTGGATACCGGCGGCATCTTCATCAACGGCTACTGCGCCAGCGACCCGCGGGTGACCTTCGGTGGGGTGAAGAAGAGTGGTTTCGGGCGGGAGTTGTCGCACTTTGGGGTGCGCGAGTTCTGCAATGCGCAGACGGTGTGGCTGGATAGGAACTGAGGCAACGCAACCACCTGTGGGAGATCAGGCAGACGGGGTTGTAGCTGCTGGCCCCATCGCCGGCAAGCCGGCTCCCACAGGGATAGCACCGCCCTCAAGGACTGTGGTGGACCTGTGGGAGCTGGCTTGCCAGCGATGAGGCCGGCACTGACATCACCCCAGGCAACGGGTCACATGCTTGACCGACTGATACGCCGACAACCCCCACGGCCCCAGCTCGCGGCCGATGCCGCTGCCCTTGGTGCCGCCCCATGAGGTTTCGACGAACACCGCCTGGATCGAGTTGATCCAGACATGCCCGACTTCCAGGGCATCGGCGACCCGCTCGGCGCGCTCGAGATCAGCACTGACCACCGTGGCCACCAGGCCGAAACGGCTGTCGTTGGCCAGGGCAATGGCTTCTTCCTCGGTACGGAAACGCTGGCTGCACAGCACCGGGCCGAAGATTTCCTCGCTCCACAGACGGCTGTCCGCCGGCACATCGGCGTATAGGGTCGGGCTGACGAACCAGCCGGCACGGTCCAGCGGCTTGCCGCCGGCCAGGCAGTTCAGGCCCTCTTCCTTCGCCACGGCAAAGTACGCCGCCACCTTGAGCCATTGGCCCTGGCTGGTCAGCGGGCCCATGTCGACTTCCTCGCTCAGCGGGTTGCCAACGCGCAACTGCTCCAGCGCGACTTTCAGCTTGGCCAGCAGGGCATCGGCGATGCCGTCCTGGATCAGCAGGCGCGAAGTGGCCGAGCACATCTGCCCGGCGTTCCAGCAGATGCCGGCGACGATCCACTCCACCGCCTGGTCCAGGTCGCAGTCGTCGAACACCACGATGGCCGACTTGCCGCCCAGTTCCAGGGTCACCGGCCGGCACTGCGCCGAGGCACTGCGCATCACCTGGCTGCCGACGGTGTTGCTGCCGGTGAAGGACAGCTTGTCGAGGCCGTTGTGGTTGCTCAGGGCGATACCGGTTTCGGCCTTGCCGACCACGATGTTCAGCACGCCCGCCGGCAGGCCCAGTTGCTCGGCGATCTGCCCGTAGCTCTGCTCGATCAGCGGGGTGATCTCCGACGGCTTGAGCACCACGGTGCAGCCGGCGGCCAGGGCCGGGGCCAGCTTCCAGGCGCTGGTCACCAGCGGGAAGTTCCACGGCACGATCAGGCCGACCACGCCCACCGGCTCCAGGCGGGTGCGGGCACTGAAGCCCGGAGCGGCCAGGGCCACGTTCGGGTCCTTCTGCGCCTGCTGTTCGATCAGGTCGGCGTAGTAGCCGAAGGTGGCGACGGCGTCATCCAGGTCGACTTCCGCTTCATGCCGCGGCTTGCCGTTGTTGCGCATTTGCAGGGCGATCAGTTCCTCGCGGCGCTGGCCCAGTTGCTCGGCAAAACCGCGCAGGTAGCCGGCGCGGGTCGCCACGTCGGTGTTTTTCCACGCTGGCAGGGCCTGGCGTGCGGCGGCCACGGCCTCGTCGACCTGGGCGGCACTGGCCGCCAGCAGTTCGGCGAAAGGCTCACCGAGGGACGGATCGAAGACCTTGATGCAGTCGGCAGTGGCGCCATCCACCCAGCGGCCGGCGATGTAATGAGTCATGTGCAGCTCCAGTCAGGCCGTTTCGGCATTCGACAGCGGCGCGGACGCCGCCGGTTTGCGGTACACCCAGCGCGGGCCCTTGGGGCCATACACCGCGGCGGGTTCGGGGAAGAGATTGATCAGCGCCAGGTACAGCACGGCGGCCAGGCCCAGGGTGATCGGCAGGCTGATATCGATGCCGCCGGCCAGCTCGCCCAGGGTGCCGACGAACTGCCCCGGCAGGTTGACGAAGCACAGGCCGGTGATCGCGCTGGGGATCCAGGCGCCCATGCCGCGCCAGTTCCAGCCGTGATTGAACCAGTAGCGGCCGCCGCGCTCGCCGCGGGTGAACACTTGCAGGTCATCGGCGTGGTAGTAGCCGCGGCGGGTGATCAGGCCGAGGATCATGATCACCATCCACGGGCTGGTGCAGGTGATGATCAGCACGGCGAAGGTCGACACGCTCTGCACCAGGTTGAAGGCGAAGCGGCCGATGAAGATGAAGGCGATGGCGGCGACGCCGATCAGCAGGGTCGCCCCGGCGCGGCTGAGCAGGCGCGGGAACACGCTGGACATGTCCAGGCCGGTGCCATACAGCGCCGTGGTGCCGGTGGACATGCCGCCGATCACCGCGATCAGGCACACCGGCAGGAAGAACCAGGCCGGCGAGATGGCCAGCAGGCCGCCGACGTAGTTGTTCGCCTGGATGTACTCGGGTGCGTTGCTCGCCACCAGGGTCGCGGTGCACAGGCCGAAGAAGAACGGGATCAGGGTGCCGATCTGCGAGGCGATCACCGCCAGCATGATCCGCGCCTTGGGGGTTTCCCGCGGGATGTAGCGCGACCAGTCGCCGAGGAAGGCACCGAACGACACCGGGTTGCTCATGGCCAGCAGCGCCGCGCCGATGAAGGCTGCCCAGAAGCCCGGCTGGCCGAGGTTGACGCTACCGGCGAAGCCCGCGTCGAACGGCCCGGAGAAGGCGAAGATGCCCAGCAGGAACATCAGGCTCGACGCCCATACGGCGATCTTGTTGACCCACAGCATGAAGCGGAAGCCGTAGATGCACACGATCAGCACCAGCACGGCGAACAGCCCGTAGGCCAGGCCCAGGGTCAGGTCGGTTTCCGGCAGCCCGGCCAGGCGCTTGGCGCCGCCGACCAGGGCATCGCCGGAACTCCACACCGACAGCGAGAAGAACGCCACCGCGGTGAGCAGCGACAGGAAGGAACCGACGATACGCCCGTGCACGCCGAAATGCGCACCGGACGACACCGCGTTGTTGGTGCCGTTGAGCGCACCGAACAGGCCCATGGGCGAAAGGATCAGCGCACCGACCGCAACGCCCAGCAGGATCGCCCAGACCCCGGCCTGGAACGACAGGCCGAACAGCACCGGGAAACTGCCCAGTACTGCGGTGGCGAAGGTATTGGCGCCACCGAAGATCAGGCGGAACAGGTCCAGGGGAGAGGCATCGCGTTGATGATCGGGAATCTGTTCGACCCCGTTGGTTTCGATTCCGGAAGAATGGCTCATGGTGGTGCTCCAGCGCCTGTCGTGATTGTTGTTGAGTGCGTTGGCAGTGGCGGCAAGGCCGCCGGAAAAGAATCAGCTATCGCTCAGTGCCGACAGGTGCTCATGACAGGCCAGCCAGTGCTCGCCGTGCAGGCGGAAGACGATGGTTTCCCGTTCCTGCAACTGAAGTTCTTCGCCGCCGACCCGCAGGTGGGTGGCCACGTCATGCATGAAGATCGCCACATCGCCCTGCAGGCTGACCTGGCCATTGCTCGACTGGCAGCCGAGCACGGCAAAGCCTTCGGCCTGCCATTGCGCCCACACCTGCTCGTAGGCAAGACGGGACATCAGCGGTTGCGGGAGGGTGTGGAAAAGGAAGGTAGCGTCTTCGCTGAAGCAGGCGAAGTAGCGTTGGGTATCGTTGCTGGCGAAGGCCTGGACCAGGGCGGCGGCGGCCTGCAGTACCTGGGTTTCGCGCGTAAGGGTCTGGTTCACGAGTGTGGCACTCACGGTTTTTGTAGTTGTCGTGAGGGATTCTGGCGAGGCGCCAGTGCCAGACAAATCGCTGGAGGCAAATAATCAGTTCAGGAATTTCTAAACCATCCCGTTCGACGGCGCAGAACCCACTCCCATAGAACACTACATAACTCACTGATTGACTGGCCCCTGTGGGAGCTGGCTTGCCAGCGATGACCATGGGTATCTACACATCTCTGCCATGCTCAACGCGGACCTTGTGGGAGCGGCTG
>NZ_JBMDIJ010000142.1:0-8898 GCF_057808595.1 Pseudomonas sp. FG98
GGTGGCGGCGCTGCTGATCAGCAGCGCCAGGGAGGTCAGGCGAAACATGCAAAGGCTTCCTGTCAGGATTCGATAGGCGCGCGCCGTTCGGGCGCGGCGATGTCAGATCACGGCAAGGAAAGCGGGGGAGGCACGGGGATTGAGTCGCGGCCATTGCTCCCTGGGCAGGGGCAACAGATGGCTGTGGCCGAGCAGCAGGGTCTCGGGCCAGTAGCGCGGGAACAGGTGCTTGAAATACTCCCCCGGCAGCGCGGCGTGGCCGGCATGGCCGCAGCAGCAATCGCCGCTTTGCACCTTGCCGGCGGACTGCTCGCCAAGGTCGGGGAACTGGGCCTTGAGTTCGGCCAAAAGAGACTTGGGCAGGCTTTGCACGCCGTGCAGGGTACAGAAGCTGCCGAGAATCAACGACTCGGTGTCGGGGCTGGCAGGGCGCAGGGCACGGTCGAGCGGCATGGCCAGCAGATTGAACAGCACTGCGAAGCATGCGAGCAGGAGGATGTGGGTGCGCCAGCGTGAAAGCATGGAAGTGCTCGGTCGGAGAGGTGGGCATTCAGCCGGATTCTTCGTTGATTTTCAAGGCCCGGCCACGGCAAGGACCAAGACGGGCACCTCGTAGCCGTGATGCGACTTGCAGATCTTGCGCTTGCCCATTCCTGCAGGCTTATTGCCCGAAAGGCGGGGGTTAACCTTCCTTCACTTGAATCCACCCATAACCCCGGTAGATTGGAAACCTCGCCCCCCGAGGATGCCGATCTTGAAACTCCCGCCACTGCTGCGTGCGCCCATCGCCGACCATGACCATTCGCCCCAGGCCCGGCAGGGGCGTTTCCACAACCTGACCCCGCGCCCGGCCAACTCGCCGGAGCCGGATGCCAAGGTGCTGTGGAACCTGCTGTTCAACAAACCGCGCTTCACCGTGCCGCGAGTGGCCTTGCCGGTGCAGGCGCTGAGCCGCGCAGCGCTGGACGCGGCCGCCGATGGCAGCCTGTTCCGCCTCGGCCACTCCACCGTGCTGTTCAAGCTCCAAGGCGGCTGGTGGCTGACCGACCCGGTGTTTTCCAAGCGTGCTTCGCCCTTCAGCTTCGCCGGGCCCAAGCGTTTTCACGAACCGCCGATCAGTCTGGCCGAGCTGCCGCCGATCCGTGGGGTGATCCTCTCCCACGACCACTACGACCACCTCGACCGTGCCACCATCAAGGTCCTGGCGCCCAAGGTCGAGCTGTTCGTCACCCCGCTGGGCGTGGGCGACCGCTTGCTGGCCTGGGGCGTGCCGGCGGACAAAGTCCGTCAGTTCGACTGGTGGCAAGGCATCGACGCTGGCGGCCTGCGCCTGACCGCCACCCCGGCCCAGCATTTTTCCGGGCGCGGCCTGCGCGACGGCAACCGCACCCTGTGGTGTTCCTGGGTGATCGAGGCGCCGGACATGAAGATCTTCTTCAGTGGCGACACCGGCTATTTCGACGGCTTCGCCGAGATCGGCCGACGCTTCGGGCCGTTCGACCTGACCCTGATGGAAACCGGTGCCTGGAACGAACACTGGCCCTATGTGCACATGCATCCGCAGCAAACCGTGCAGGCCCACCTGGACCTCGGCGGGCGCTGGCTGCTGCCGATCCACAACGGCACCTTCGACCTGGCCATGCACGCCTGGTACGAGCCGTTCGAAACCGTGCTGGCGCATGCCGCCGAGCAGGGCGTGCGGGTCACCACCCCGGGCATGGGCGAGCGTTTCGACCTGCATGCGCCACATCCGGGCAAGCGCTGGTGGCGCGAAGCAGTGAGTGAGGAGCAGCGCGTCGAGGCCGAGGCCGGGCCGCGTCGTTGCTGCCTGCACCAGGGGCGCTGATCCCCGGCGGAAAGACTTTCCGCTGCAACGTGCAATAGAATGCGCCCCGGGCGAGTGCAGCCTGCCTCGCCCGGTACTGGACGCCCCTGCCCACGTGCAGGGGCGTCACGCTTTCTGCTGAACTGAAAATAGGCCAGACATGCCAAGCGTTTCTCCAGAAATACAAGCCAGGGAATGGCACACCATGGTCGCGCAGTTTCCCCCGGCGCTGACCCAAGCCTTGAAGCACCTGGTCGAGACCCACAAGGCCAGCCTTGCCGCGCGCTTCTACGAACAGATGCTGGCGGACCCCAACGCCTCGCTGATCCTCTCCCACGAAGAAGTCAAAAGCCGCCTCGGCAGTTCGATGCAGGCCTGGCTGGTCAAGGTCTATTCGGCCAGCGCCGGGGACGATTTCCTGCCCCTGGTGGCCCTGCAGAAGCAGGTGGGCGAGGTGCATGCGCGGATCGATGTGCCGTTGCACCTAGTGCTCAGCGGCGCGCGCTGCCTGAAGAAGCAACTGTTCCAGTTGATCGTCGAGCAGGGCTGGGACGCCGAGGCCCATGCGCAGATCCTGCGCCTGTCCAGCGAAACCATGGACCTGGCCATGGAAATCATGAGCCACGCCTACAGCCGCTCCCACGACCGCAACTCGCGCAACGAAGAAGGCTACCGGTTGTTCTCGGTGCTGCAGAACATCACCACCGAGCGCGAGCGCCAACGTGGTGCCTTGCTCGATTGGGAAAACGGCCTGATGTTCGACCTGGCCATGGGCTCCA
The DNA here is from genome assembly GCF_057808595.1 of Pseudomonas sp. FG98. NCBI lineage: Bacteria > Pseudomonadati > Pseudomonadota > Gammaproteobacteria > Pseudomonadales > Pseudomonadaceae > Pseudomonas > Pseudomonas sp. FG98. Next base: position 2,605 of record NZ_JBMDIJ010000142.1, read on the forward strand.
GCGGGGTCAACCTGCCGCGCCTGGCCGCCTCGGAATTCGGCCTGTGGTTCCGCCACAAGGGCGCCTATGCCTTCCAGAACACCAAGGAAAGCGAGCAGATCCTCGCGGTCATCCGCCATATGGACGATGAGCTGCTGCCGCAATTCCTCGCCGCCAAGGGCGACGAAGCCGCACGCATGAGCCTGCTGCGGGAAATCCGCGACCAGAGCAAAAGCCTGATGTTCAACCTCGACAGCCTGTTCACCAGCGCCAACGAGCTGGAAAGCGGGCGTGACGTGCTGACCCGCATGCTCAACCGCAAGTTCCTGCCGGTGGTGATCGGCAACGAGATCAACATCGCCCAGAAAACCGGGCAGAGCTTCTCGGTGCTGGCGGTGGACATCGACCATTTCAAGTCGATCAACGACAACTTCGGCCATGATGCCGGCGACCTGATCCTCCAGCAGACCGCGGAAATCCTCAGCAGCCACAGCCGCGCCGGGGACTACGTGTTCCGCATGGGCGGCGAGGAGTTCCTGATGATCCTGGTCGACATCAACAACACCAATGCACTGAAGGTCGCGGAAAAGCTGCGGCGCAAGATCGGCGAGGAAAGATTCAACCTCACCGAGGGCCGCAAGCACCGGGTCAGCGTCAGCATCGGCGTGGCCACCTACAGCGGCCATCCGGACTACCAGCACCTGCTGCGCCAGGCCGACCAGGCGATGTACCAGGCCAAGCAGGGCGGGCGGGATCGGGTGGTGTCCTACGAGACCGTGGCCGGCTGATCAGAAGAAACTGCGCTGGGCCTTGAAGGTGATCATGCTGTCGCAATAGGCGTTGATCCCCGCATAGGCCGCGCAGCCATCGCCGCTCAGGTCCGAGCTGCTGTAGATCAGGTCGAGGTCCAGGCCCAGCCAGGGCCGCGACAGCTGTAACGACCAGTCGCTGAAGCGCTCTACCTGGCTGCCGTCGCCGATGGTGAAAGGCGTGCCCAATTGATGGTGGGCGAGCTTGAGGGTGATTCCGGCGTCCAGCAGCGGCAGTTGACCGAGGTCGGCGAACAGGGTGCCGGTGCGGTTGTCGGGGTTGTTGCGCAGGGCACCGCCGAAGCGGCTGCCGAGGATCGACAGGCCGCCATACAGGGCGTAGCTGTCGTTGCCGGCAACGTTCGGCTGGCTGTAGTGGATCAACCCGACCTCGTAGCCAAGGCTGTCGTTGAAGCGCTGCTGGGTGCCCAGGTAGCTGTCCAGGCGCAGGGTGGAGTTTTCCGTAAGGCCCATGCTCGGCGCGTACTGGCCGAAGTACCAGCCGTTGGCGTGGCTGATATCCAGGCCGCCATGAAAGGCGCCCATGGGGCTGGGAGAGATCAGCCCCTGGGCCATGCTGCGGCTGCTGGACGTGCCCAGGCGAAAGTCGAAATCACCCAGTTGGCGCTGGATCTGCTGGGCCTGCGCGGTCTGGCTGAGGGCCGTGACGGCCAGCAGCAGGAGGAGCGGTCTGGTCATGGTCGCTGCCCTGGAAAGCTTGCACTAGAGCGCCAGAGCTTACCCCGGTCGGCTGACGGTTTAAACCATGTTGGCCTTGCAATGCCGTCCGCCCATAGAACAGCAGCGCCATCCCCCAGCTCGCCAGCCAGACCACGATCCCTGCCCAGAAGGTGTGCGACATGTAGTGCCAGCCCTGCAGCACGCGGGTGGTGCCGTAGAGCGTACCGATGACCAGGATCGCCACCAGCAGCTTGCGTGCGTGGGGCCAGCGGTGGCGCAGGGCGACGAAGTACAGCGCCAGCAGGGTGAAGCCGCTGGAGGCGTGACCACCCGGCCAGCAGCGACCGGGACCGGCCTTGTCGAACAGGCTGAAGTTGCCGAACCACTCCAGGTGCGGCTGCGTGCCGCCATACAGGGTGGTTTCCACCGGGCAGTACACGCCGGTGTGACTCTTCAGGTAATGGATGAGCGTGGTGCTCAGGGCAAAGGCTGCCACCACGAACAACAGGTCGCGCCGGTACCGCGCGGTGAAGCGCAGCAGCGGGGCGATGCGAGCGTTGTCCAGCAGGCTGACCGCCCATGGGCGCTTGGCCGCCAGCGGCCAGAGAAACGACAGCAGAGAGCCGATGATCGCCAGTTCGCCGGTCCAGTCCGGCAGGATCCGTGGCCACTTGTGGGTGAGCTTTTCGAACAGTTGGCTGTGCTGCAGGACGAACTGGCGGGTGGCCGGGTCATACAGCAAGTCGCTGATCATGCGGTCCAGGCGGGTCAGGTCGAAGAGCAGGAAGACGGCCGCGGCCAGCAGTAACGGCACGCCCAGGTTGACCAGGTAGAAATCCTTTCGTGAAGTCCCCGACATCCTCAATTCCCCGCGCTGGCGACGATGTTGCGCCATTCGCTGGCATTCACCTGGCCGAGGATCCGCGCCTTGCCTTCGCTGTTCATCGACACGAACAGGGCGCTGGCGTAGTCACTTGAGCGTTCGCCACCGGGGACCTTGAGCTGCCGCTCGACCTGGTCGATGCAACCGCTATGGGTGACCAGTATCAGGTTCACCCCGGGATGCTTGTTGTGCATGGCCGTGCGGCCGAAGTCGTGGTCGCACTCGCCGATCCAGTCGCGGCTGGCGACGTCCTTGCCGAAGATGAAGTGCGCGGTCTGCCGGGTCCGGTATTTCGGGCTGGTCAGCACCTCGCTGTTGTCCAGGCCCAGGCGCTGCAGGCCATTGCCGACGTCGATGGCAGCCTGGCTGCCTTCGATGGTGATGCCGGACGGATCACCGAGGCAGGGGTTGTCGGAGCGATCGCAGCGTTCGGCATGGCGGATCAGCACGATCACCTTGCCCTTGGCCCAGTCGGCATAAACCCCGCTGTCGAGCATCTGCTGCTCGTTACCCAGGCTCATGACATAGGTCCTCGTGGAAAGCCACGTGGCGAGCGCGGCCAGAAGCAGAAGGGCGCAAAGGCCCGGGATCAGGAGTTTTTTCGCGAGTGAACGACGTCGCTTGGGACGGGAAGGGATCGCGGTAGTTTCGAATACGCCTTGCAGCATGAGTGTCGCTCCGACAAGCACAACGGGAATGCCGGCAATCTAGGCGTGGGGCTGTTCGGGGCGAGTGAAGGAGATGTCAAAAAAGAGTTGTAACCAGAATTTTCTGTTCTGGCCTGGATCCTGCGGCTGGCCGAATTCCTGTGGGAGTCGGCGTTGCCGACGATGAGGTCTTGAAGTCAGAACAGGTCAGAGCACCTGCAACATCCCCTCGACCTGCTGGCGCTCCCACTGGCTCATGAACTCCACCGGGTTGGTGCCATAGGGGTGGCCGGCATCGAAGATGTAGGCGGCGCCTTCCGGGCTGTAGCAGCGGTCGCAATGCCCGAGGGCATCGCCGTCGTTGTAGAGGGTGAAGACCCAGCCATCCACTTCCACGGTCAGCAGTCCATTGCGGACATCGCTCCAGCCCTGCTCGCCGATCCGCCGCATCGGGCGGATGCCCTGGGCGATGTCGCGAAGAATCTGGTAGGCCTCACGGGGTGTCAGTGCTTGGGTGTTCAAGATCGGGGGATACCTGGCGGAATTCGCCGCTGAGGGTACCGCAGCGGCCAGTGGAATTCATCCGCTGGCCGTGGGAATCAGCCGAAAGGCTAACTATTTGAAATCCCATTGCATTTGCGTGGCGATACTGACCCCGCTGGAGGATCGGACACAGACGTCGAGGTAATCGGTGAAGCGCGGCGGCAGGGCGATGCCTTCTTCGAGCAGGCGGCTGTTGTCGAACAGGTAGTTTAGGTCGGCGAAGCCGCTGTACAGGCGCAGGGCGCGCAGGACCAGGCGCGGGTTGGCCGGGCCGATCCGGGCTTCGAAGCTGCCGGCCAGCTCCTTCAGGTCGTCCACGCCGATCTTGCGATAGCGCGCGCCCACGGGCGCTGCGCCATTGGCCGAGGCGAACGCGGCATCGATCTCGGCAAAGGTGCAGGCGGCGTGATGCCCGGCGGAGATGTGGTAGAGGTTGTGGCGCAAACCGGGTTTCAGGGCCAGGCCGATCAGGGCTTCGGCGCAGTAGTCCACCGGGATCACATCGATCTGCTCGTCGAGCCCGCAGGTGAAGCTCTCCAGGGCGAAGCCCATGCGGAACACCCAGAAGATGCTGCCCGAGGCCTGGCAACCCAGGGTGCGATGGCCGACCACGATCGACGGTCGCGCCACTACCAGCGGCAGGCCCGGCAGGTCCTGGCTCATGCGCCGTTCGATTTCCGCCTTGGAGGCGGTGTAGTCCACCAGTTGCTCCTCGCCGTCGGGGAAGCTCCACGACTCGCTGATCGGCGATTCCAGTTGCGGTCCGCAGCACATGGCGGTGCCGACGTGGAGGAAGCGCTTGAGGCGCTTGGAGCGGCTCATTACTTCGGCGAAGGCGAAGGTGCCTTCGACATTGACCGGCCAGATGGTCGGGTTCTTCGAGAACGAGGCCACGGCGGCGCAGTTGATCACTCGCTCGATCTGCATCAGGCGCGGGGTTTCCCTGGGCAGCCAGGTGGTGTCGAGAAAGTCGCCGCAGATGATCTGCTCGGCGTGCAGGGCCTGGCTGGCGCACTCGCCGACGCCGTGCTGGCGCAGGTTGTCGCGCAAGCGCTGAAGGCCTTGTTCGCGGCTCTCGGCACGCACCAGGAATGCCAGGTTGTCGCCATGGCCTTCGGCAAGCAATTGCGCGGTCACCGCACCGCCGAGAAAACCGGTGGCGCCGGTCAGCAGAATGCGTTGTTCAATAGCGGTAGGAGCGGCTTGCATAGTCACAGGTGTCCTGCAAAGAGTGGGTTACCCATGTTTCAAGGCCTCGTGCCGGAACTTCTGGATTAACCTGGGTTGTCGATGACAGCGAACTTTCGGGCGGCACAGGGCAGGCCGCCGTGCTCTTCTTCGAGCGCGGAGGATGGGCTGCATGCCTTGTGAAACCTGCCTTGCACGCTAACGGCAAGGGGGCGTCATGATCTCCGGCGAACCCGGGCCTGGCAATTAAACAGAAGGGTGGTTTTGGTGAAATAAACTTAATCAGGCATTTAGAAAGTTGCCTGGGGAGGAATTATTAAATAAATCTCATGTTGTTGTTCTGGCACGGCTATTGTTCAGTCGGTTCAATCAAGCCAACTAATTAGCCTGCTTGCGAATATGAACCCGAATATAGCGTCGTTCAAATGACAACAAGAGACTCCAGATGAAATGTGCTGCTTGCCTGTTGCTGATGCTGCTGACCGTCGCCGGTGGTGCTTGCGCTACCGATCTGCGAGCGTTCGAACTGCCGAACCAAGCGGGAACCCTGCACTACTACAGCTCGCGTCAGGCGCGTGATGCTGGCGTGACTTCGGTGCTGCTGGTGATGCATGGCCACCCCCGCGATGCCGATCGCAGTTTCGCCGCCGGCGTGCAGGCGGCCCGGGCAGCGGGGCGCTTGCAGGACACCCTGGTGGTGGCGCCGCTGTATCAGGTCGAGGATGCGCGGCATTGCAGCTCCCCCGGCGTGCCGACGGCGGAGGCGGGCGACGCATTGTGGACCTGTGCCAGCTGGCTGGCGGGCGAGCCGTCACTGGGGGCGCATCCGATCAGCGCCTTCGCTGCGCTGGATGCGCTGGTCGTGGAGTTGGTCGGGCGCTATCCCAATGTGCGCAGCGTGACCCTGGCCGGATTTTCCGCCGGGGCGCAGATGTTGCAGCACAGCATCGGTTTCGCCGCCGAACCGCCGGCGGGGATCGAAGTGCGTTATGTGATCGCCGATCCGGGGAGCTGGCTGTATTTCGATCCGGTGCGGCCGCTGGCGCAGGGGGATGGCTTCGTCACGGCGATGCCGGATGACGAATGCCCGGGGTACAACCGCTGGAAGTACGGCACCGATGCGCTGCCGGCGTGGCTGCCGGGGAATGCGGCGCAGGCCCGGGCACGTTATGCGGCGGCGCAGGTGGACTACCTGGAAGGGGCGCAGGACAGCAACGCGGGGAGGGACGCGTTCTATCCGATCCTCGACAAGTCCTGTGCCGCCATGCTGCAAGGGCCATTCAGGTTGCAGCGGGGCTTGGGGTATGTGGCTTACGAGCGGGAGGTGCTCAAGCTGCAAAGGCGATTGGTGGTGGTGCCGGGATGCGGGCATCGGGTGGAGTGTGTGTTGCCTTCGGTGCAGGCGCGCTCCGTGTTGTTCCCGGGTCGGTATTGATTTGTTGTTGCTGATGGCCTCATCGCTGCATAGGTATCTACACATCTCTGTCAGGTGCACTGCCGACCTTGTGGGGCTGTTAGCCGCGATCGGCGGCGAAGCCGTCGTAAAACCTGAGTCCCAAGTCTT
>NZ_JBMDIJ010000143.1:0-8175 GCF_057808595.1 Pseudomonas sp. FG98
CAACAAATGTGGGAGCCGGCGTTGCCGGCGATGCGCCGCGCGGGCGGCGCTCGATTTCATGAACACTGCAAGAGTCAAGACCTACAGCTGGCAGCCCCTCAGCGTGCCCTCCAGTCAACCGCCTGCTCGAACGCCTGCGCGGCCCTATAGATCTGCGCTTCATCGAATTGCCGGGCAACCAGTTGCAAGCCGATCGGCAGCCCGTCATGCATACCACAAGGAATCGACATCGCCGGGTGCCCGGTCGCATCGAAACCACAGGTGTTGCCGAGCATTTCGAAGGCGCGTCCGAGAACGTCCTCGACCGGGGCGCCGGCCTCGGGCAACGGCGTTGCGCGCAGCGGCAGGGTCGGCATAAGCAGCAGGTCGAAACTGCTGAACAGGACGTCGTAGGCCAGGCGCAGATGGCGCGCGAGGTTCTGCGCCTTGGCATAGTACTGCCCCTGGTAACGGCGGTTGATGTACTCGCCCAGGATCATAGTGGTCTTGACCGTGTCGGGCAGTTCGTCGGCACGTTCGCGCCAGCGGGCATGGGCCTTGATCATGCCGGTCAGGTACAGCCCGCGCCAATTGAAGCCATGGCTGTTGCCTTTCATCATTTGCGCGGTGGCACCCTCGGCGGCGATCGCCAGCCAGATGGCCGGCCCCTGGTTGTGCATGGGCAGGGAGACCTCTTCGACCCGCGCTCCCAGGGTACGGAAGACCTGTGCCGCGTCGCGCACGGCCTGGTCCACGACCGCCTCGGAGTTGGCCTGGCCGAAGCCTTCGCGCAGCACGCCGATTCTCAAACCCGCCACGCCGCCGGACAGTGCCGCGACGTAGCCTCCCGGCCGGCACAGGCCGGTCTGCCGTGGATCGAGGCCATCCACGCCGGCCATGGCTTCGAGCATCAGCGCGTTATCGCGAACGCTGGCGGTAATCGGGCCAAGATGGTCGAGGGTGCTTTCAATGGGCATGGCGCCGGTGTAGGGCACCAGGCCGTGGGTCGGTTTCATCCCGTACACGCCGCAGTAGGCCGCGGGAATGCGCACCGAGCCGCCCTGGTCGCTGCCCACCGCCATGTCGGCTTCGCCGGCCGCGACCAGGGCCGCCGAGCCTGACGAGGAGCCGCCTGCCGAGTAGCCGTGGCGCAGGGGGTTGTGCACCGGACCGCTGGCCGAGGTGTGCGAGCCGCCGGAGAAGCACAAGGCTTCGCAGACGGCCTTGCCGGTAATGATGGCGCCGGCATCGAGCAGGCGGGTCACCACCGTGGCGTCGGTTTCCGGCACGTAGCCGTCGAGGGTGAAGGAACCGTTGAGCATCGGCAGGCCGGCGACCGCCACGTTGTCCTTGATCACCACGCGCTTGCCCGCCAGCGGGCCGGCTGGCCGGCCCTGGATCAGTGTCTTGCACTGCCAGGCGCCCAGCGGGTTTTCTTCCGGCGTGGGTATGCTCGGGGCCTGTCGTGGATAGTCTGGTCGGGGCGTGAAGTCAGCCAACTGGTCCAGTTGATCGTAGGCGTCGAAGTTGGCTTGCAGCGCTGCGTGGTAGGTCTCCAGCAACGCACCGCTGAGGTGGATGCCCAGGTCGGCGGCGATCCCGGCGAGTTCGTCGGTATCGGGTCTATGGATTGCCATGTGCTGTTTCTCGCTGAGTGTTGAAGAAAAAGGGTGGGGCGATGCATGGGCGTTCCGTGCCGGACCTCGCCACACCAAAAGCTGTTCGTCAGGCCGGGAGCAGGTAGCCGCCGAACAGGTCCACGACCACCGTGCCGCTGTCGGCACCCTCGCCCCACAGCTCTTCGGTCGTGAACAGGACGTGGTAGGTCGGCTCGGATGGGCTTTGCAGGCCATGCCCGACGGCGTCGGGGAAGGGCCAGGCATGGCCGGTGCGATGGATCACCACGCCGCGTTTGTTGCGCACATAGCCCGGCATGCGTATGTGCCCGGCAACGAATTCGTCACGCACCTGGACGCGGTCGCCCACCTCGAATGGCGTTGCTCCAGTGCGCGCCTCGCGCCCTGGTCCTTGTGCCAGGGCCAGTGGATAGGCCCCGCCGACCAGCTCGGCCAGACGCTCCTGACGCAATGCACCCTTTTCGACGAACAGCGTCGCGACGCCGATGACGATGCGGTCGTAATAGCTGGAGGCCAGGTAATGGCGCGGTTCCATGCGCTCGATGGCGTGGCGCAGCTCATCGACGTTGAACAGGCCCAGCTCGCCGGCGCCGAGAAACAGCAGGCTGTAACCCAGATGTTCCCAGTCCTCGTGGAACACCGGCAGGTAACTCAGGCTGTTGGCCCGGTGTGGCACCGGGCCGAAGCCCTGCTTGCCGCCCAGATCATGAATGCCGTCCATGTTCTGCCTCCTTGACCGATGCCTGGGTGACGCCGACTTCAGGCAGGGCGATGCCGATCAGCACGTCCTTGGTCACCAGGCTGGCGAGTGCTTCTTCGCTCCAGCCTTCGGTGCCTTGCGGACGAACGGGCAGCACCATGTAGCGGGTTTCGGCGGTGGTGTCCCAGACGCGGATGCCGACCTGCGCAGGCAGGTCGAGGCCCATCTCGCGCAGCACCGTGCGTGATTCGCGCACGACCCGCGAGCGGTACTCGAAGCTCTTGTACCAGTCCGGCGGCAGTCCCAGCACGGGCCAGGCGGTGCAGGAGCACAGGGTGCAGACGATCACGTTGTGCAGGGTCGCGGTGTTTTCCAGCGCGACGATGTACTCCCCTTGGGCGCCGGTGTAGCCGAACTGGTCGCAGGCCGCCGTGCCGTCGCGCAGCAGCAGCTCGCGGTAGTTCGGGTCGATCCAGGCACGGGCCACGACCCGTGCGCCATTGGCGGGGTCGAAATCGTTTTCCATGACGTCGGTGAACTGTTCGATATAACCGTCCGGGATCAACTGCTGTTCCGCCAGCGCCTGCTTGAGGGCGTAGGCGCGTTCGGCCGCCGTCACGATCGGAGTGGGAGTGGGCTTGTTCATGGTGGGTCTCCTTGTTGCCGATGGGGTCAGGCGCCGCTCAGCAAGCCGGTGCCAGGGTGGCAATTGATGTATTCGAACTGCTGGTCCTCGGCCCGCAGCACGCTGACTTCGTGATAGCCCTTCCACTTCAGCTCGCCTTGGAGGCTTTGCACCATGCGCATGAAGGTGCCGAAGATCTCGATATGGGTCGGGTGCGACTCGGACCAGCGTTCCAGATGGGAGAGGGAGCGCCAGTGGCTGACCGAGAAGCTTTTTTCCTCGCGCTGGCCGCGGGCGTCGAGGTGCTGCATGTAGCGGTTGCTGTAGCAGCCCACCTGGCGTCCGTCATCGCGCAGGAAATCCATGCCGGCCCGCAGCACCGGTTCCATCTGGCCCAGGTACAGCTCGCGTTCCTGGCCCTGGGTCTGCGTCCAGTCCTGGCCGGAGCGGATCACCACCAGGTTGTCATGGCCGCTGACGCGGATCCGGCGCGGGGTGCGGGTGGCCTTGAGTTCGCCTTCGGGTTGCATGGCGTCGGTCTGCGAGAGGGGGATGCGGTCACGCATGGAGCCCCAGTAGCCATGCTCCTGGATTTCGTCGCTGCGCGTGCCCATCACCACGCCGACGCCTTCCATCCCTTCGGGCATGGCATACAGCGTTTCGAAGCGCTCGACCGGCGGCGTCAGCACCTCGCGAAAGTAGCCCAGGCCATCGTCGCCGAGGGTGTCGCTGTCCCACCAGGCGTTGACCTGCTCACTGGACTGCCAGCGCAGGAAGGCTTCGGGGCTGTCCCAGTACGCAATGGCGACCATGTTGTCGTAGCCTTCGGCGTCGACGTAATGGGCCAGGTCGTGGTGGCGCGGGCCACCGTCCAGTGCCAGCATCCCGCAGATCCGGCGCAGCCCCGAGCAGACTGCGCCGAGCTGGTGCTGGCCTTTGCCCTGCACGCCGAAGTAGGCCATGACGTAGTGGGTGATGGCCGGGTCGGCGCGACCGACCCAGGCGGGGAAGGGCGGGGTGTAGTCATCGTCGATCCGGCGCGCGCGCAGCCGGGGGCACATCAGGTGCTTGTCGATTGCAGATTCCATGATCGGGCCTCACGGTTTGTCGTTGTTTTCGTTGTCGTCGAACGGCGTGGCGGGCTAGAAGATGTGCGCGTAGCGCAGGTTCAGCCGGAAGTCTTCGCGAGGGCCGTTTTCCACTGCCAGGTCGCGGCCGAGCTGCAGTTGCAACTGGTCCTTGGCGGTGAAGAAGCGCGTGGCGGTGAAGCGCAGGTTGGTGGTGCGCAGCTCATCGTCGCGGTCAACGCCGTCGACCTCGGTTTCGCCGCCCCAGATGTGGCCTACGCCGACACCCAGTGCCGTGGCCGGATCGGGCATGTAGCGGGCCATGAGCTGGGCGCTGTAGCTCATCTTCTGTTCGAGGTTGGCGGAGCTGCTGCCGAAGTCATCGTTCTTGCCGTACCAGATGGCATCGCCGACCAGGTCGACCGCCCATTTGTCCGAGAAGTGCTTGATGTAGGCGCTCTGGAAGTCGACCTTCCAGCGGTTCTCGCCGAGGTTGAGCGCATCCTTGTTGTCGTAGCTGCCGCTGGGGACGTAGAGGTAGGCGTTGAGGCTGAAGGTGTCGCGGGCGCTGTTGAGCAGCCACTTGATCGGCGCGGTCAGGATCAGGTCGCCGGTGCCGCTGGCATCGCCCAGGGCGGATGCATCGCCGTTGCCCGAGACATGGCCGAAGGGCAGGAGGAACTGCGGGTCGATGGTCACCGTTTCGCTCAGTTGATGAACGTGGAGCAAACGCAGGATGCCGATGTCCGAGGTGAGGTTGAAATCCGAACTGGCCGAACGGCCATCGGCGCGCAGTGCATCGGTGGTGGCGTGCTGGTAGTAGACGACACCGATCGTTGCGCCCGCAGGGTATTGCTCGTAGTCGCCCGGGGCGACTTCCACCGCGCCGGCATTCAGGGACAGACCGCTCAGGACCAGGCCGGCAGCGGTACATCTGCCCGCGTCGCACAGCAAGAAGCTCGTTGTTTTCATCGTAGCGCCCAGGAAGTGAAAGCCTTGGCAGGCTTGTGTCGTCGTTGTCCGCCCTCGATTGGCGACGGTGGTACGAGTGCAGGGCCTGGCTACAACGGCCCTGCAGCTCGTTGGCCATAGCATGGGAGACGGTCTTTCCGGGTTCTTGGCTGAGACGGAACAAAAGCTGTGCTGCAACGGCCCTGCGTCGTGTAGCAGTAGCAAGGCTGCCGTTAGTGGCGTATGAAGAGTCTGAAACCCGTGAAAGCCGATCTGCTCGATTCGAGCCAAGGCCCCAGCAAGGGGAGAGGGCGGGCAACACCACGATTCATCCTGCCAATAATCACAACAGGGGTGTATCCGAGATGAATATCGAGTCACCTGGAGTACCCGTGCGCGGCAGGTCCGCCAGCGGGCAAGGTTTGACGCGAACGGACTGGGCAAGCGAGCGCATCGACATTGCCACCTTGAGCGCCAGCTCCCATGAGCGGGTCGACTATTGGCGGGAAATGATCCTGCGGCTCTTTGCCGACGTCGAGATCGGCGCGCTGGCGGTTCCCGAATTCCATGGCCGGGTGCGCTCGCAGAAATGCGATCTGCTGCGGGTGAGTGATGTCAGCGCTTCGGCGCAGTCGGTCAACCGGCGCCATCTGCATGCGCGCAGCCGTGACGAGGACAAGTACTTTGCCGTTCTGATGTTGCAGGGCCAGGAGTGCCTGGAGCAGGGCGGCAACCGCACGGTGATCTGTCCCGGCGAGTTTTCCATCTACGACGCGACCCGACCCCATTATCTGAATTTCCAGCAGGACTGGCGGCAGATCATCGTCAGCCTGCCCAGGTCGAGCCTGAACCACCTGGTTCCCGACATGGAATGCCGCACCGCCACGCGGGTTTCGCTGGATACGCCGACGGGCCGGGTATTGCGCTCGTTCCTGGAGACGCTGTGTGCCCAGGTCGGGGAGTTTTCCTGCCAGGAGATGGCGCGTCTTTCCGAGTCCGCCGTGCACCTGATCGCCCTGGCGCTGGGCACTTCACACACCGGTGACCCGGAGCACTCCCGCACCCAGGCGCTGACCCTGATGCGGGTCAAGGTCTATATCAACGACAACCTGGGCGACCCGACCCTTGGCGCCGAGCAGGTCGCCATGGCCAATGGTCTGTCGAGCCGCTATATCGCCAAACTGTTCGAGCGCGAAGGCAGCTCGCTGATGCGCTACGTCCTCAGGCGCCGCCTTGAGCGGTGTGCCGCCGAGTTGCTCAATCCGCTGCACGCCGGGAAGCGTATTTCCGAGCTGGCATTTGCCCTCGGGTTCAACGACCTGTCGCATTTCAGTCGTGCATTTCGGGCGTTTCATGGTGTCTCGCCCACGGAGTGGCGGGAGGCCAACGGGCGCAATAGCAGTTGATGGCGCTCCGTGGTTACAGCAACCCTTCGCCCAACAGCCGGTAACTCTCCAGCCGCTCCTCGAAGCGCCAGGTCACCGTCACCACGCCGATTTCCTCGCAACCGAAGTCGGCGGCGATCTGCTCGATCCTGGAGCGGCAGGTCGCCGGCGAGCCCACCACCATATCGGCCAGGGTACGGTCGAACTCCTCGCGTTCCTCGGTGTTCATTCGCTGGTAGCGCTCCTGCACCTCGGCAGGGGACAGCAGCGGCTCACGTGCTTTGCTGCCCGCCATCATCTTGCGATAGACCGCAGTGCCGGCGATAAACCGCGCCTCTTCATCCGACGCTGCACAGATCACCGCCAGGGCCACCAGGCGTGGCCCGGGTGCGCTCCGCCCGGATTGGCGCAAGGCCGAGTCGTGCTGCTGGAAGATCGCCGGCGAGCAGGTGGCCGGGGCGATGAATTTCGCCAGGGCCAGGCCCATGCCCAGTTGCCCGGCCAGGGCCGAGCTGCCGCCGCCCGAGCCAAGCATCCATAGCTGTGGTCGGCTGGCGTCATCGGTGGCGCAGGCCAGGCTGGCGAAGCTGTGGGACGGCGGAAAATCCCCGCGCAGGTAAGCACACAGTTCAGCGGCTTGTTGCGGGAAATGATCCTGCTGCGAAGGCGGGCGCGGGGCGGCCAGGGCAATCGAACTGAGCAGGCTGCCGCCCGGGGCGCGGCCGATGCCCAGGTCGATGCGGCCGGGGAACAGTGCGCCGATCAGGGCGAAGGTTTCCGCCACCTTGTACGGGCTGTAATGGCTGAGCATCACGCCGCCGCTGCCGATGCGCATGCTGCGGGTGGCGCTGGCGATGCGGGTCAGGAGGATTTCCGGCGCCGTGCCGGCGAAGTGCATGCTGTTGTGGTGCTCGGCCAGCCAGTAGCGGTGGTAGCCCAGGCCCTCGCAGGCGATGGCCAGTTCCACCGAGGTGGCGAGGGCAGTCACTGCGCTATGGGGGTGGTGGATGGGCGTCTGGTCGATCACGGTGAGTTTCAGGGACACGGCATCGGTTTCCGTCTGGGGCTTAAAAGGATTTAGTGCACATGTTAACTAATTTGCAGTCGTTGCTGTCTACACCGGCAGTTCGGTGGTCAGCTTGATCTTCTCCATCGGCACTTCGGTCTTGACGTTCTGCACCACGCTCAGGCTGGTCAGGTGGGCGATCTGGAAGCGCCGGTAGGCTTCCAGGTCGGCGGCTACCACGCGCAGCATCAGGTCGCAGTCGCCGGCCATCACATGACACTCCACCACTTCCGGCAGCAGGCGCACCGCCTCGACGAAGGCCTCGGTGGTTTCCTGGTCCTGGCGCTTGAGCCAGACCCGCACGAACAGGGTCAAGCCTAGCGATACCTTGGCCGGGTCGACCAGGGCGACATAGCGCTCGATCACTCCGGCATCCTCCAGCAGGCGTACCCGGCGCAGGCAAGGGGAGGGCGACAGGCCGACCTGGCGTGCCAGTTCCTGGTTCTGCAGGCGGCCGTCCCGTTGCAGAGCGCGCAGGATGCGGCGGTCGATGGCGTCGAGCTTGATTGGCATTGGGGGCCTCGAAAACGGAAAACATGGCAGCAGATGCCAAATCCTCGACCTTGTTCGGCAACTACGCAACCCGATTTCAGCGCTGGGTTGGAATAATTCACTCCATCGCCGGCAAGCCGGCTCCCACAGGTTCCAGGCCAGCCACAAGACCTTTGGCCTAGCACCAACCCTGTGGGAGCTGGCTTGCCAGCGATGACCATGGGTATCTACACAACTTCAGATCAGCCATGAAGCCACAGGCCGCCGAGTACC
>NZ_JBMDIJ010000144.1:0-8114 GCF_057808595.1 Pseudomonas sp. FG98
CTGATAGAGATGTGTAGATACCCATGCTCATCGCTGGCAAGCCAGCTCCCACAGGTTCTGTGTCAGTCTGGGCCCTGCGATGAAATCAGTGGAGCGTGGTCACTCCATGGACCCAATGCCATGGAGCAACAACACTCCATAAACCCCTTCGCATCACCCCCCTCCATGGATAAAGTGCCACCATCTAATGGCGAGATGATGGCGATGAATATCCACAGCTCACAACACCCACCCGTTTCCCTGGGCCAGGCGTTCAGCCGCAACCTGTCCGCCGTGCTCGCAGTAGCCGGGGCGCAGCGCGAGACGGAAACCGATCCCGAGGCGCCGGGGGCTTTTTCTTCGGTGCAGATGCAGCGCGCGACCGGGATTGCCCGGAGCACATTGCGGGCCTTGAAGAACCCACCGGCAGGCAGCGATGCCAACCCCGACCTCCGCACCCTGGAACGACTGGCCGATGCGCTCGGCGTGCCGCCGGCATTCCTGCTGATGCGTCCACAGGACTGGCTGCTGCTGGCCAATGCCATCAGCAACAGCCGCGATTACCGGATCGCCGCAGACAAGCTGGAGGAAGAGGAACGCCTGCAAGCGAACAATCCGGTGGAAAAGGTCCTGCGCGAATGCAAGGTCCACCCGGACCTGCGCCCGCGCTTCCTCGGCGCTTCCCCCGAAGTGGCCCGGGCCAATGCCCGCGATGAATGGCGCAGGCGTGCCTGCCTCAAGCTCGATGCGCTGATGCTGCACGGCATCGCCAAGGCGGATCCACGTAAGTGGCTGACTGCGATCGCCGGTGCGCTGGTGAGCCTGACCACCCCACACGACCCTTCCTGCAACGAACGAAACTGAGGAGTTCCGCGATGCCGATCATTCACGATCCCGATCTTGCGGATGTCTTGATGAGTGCCAGCACCGACGATATCGGCTTGCTGATCGATGTGATCACCGACAGCGGCAAGGGCAGGATCTCCCTGTCTTCGTCGGTCTGCCGACAACTGACGGCGGCCAAGGAGCGCGGTGCCGACGAAACGGCGCGGGCCATCCTTGCCGAGGAGCTGACCCGTTTCGGCGGCAACTCGCTGGTCAACCTGTTCCGCGGTGGCAGCGGTGTGGCGTACCGCGAGCTGCTGAGCGACGTGGCCAGCCATGTCGGCGCCGAGGTCAAGGCGAAGACCGCCTGCGCCGAAATGGAAATGGCGATCATCGCCAAGGTCTTCACCCAGTCCCTGGAGAAGATGAGCGATGCCGACCGCAGCACCCTGTTCGAGTCCCTCGGCGGAATGAAATACCGCCCCGGCATGGCGCCGGCGGCACTGGCGGCCTGGCTGGCCTCGCTGGGCAGCTCCGGGCTGGCCTCCTACAACCTGGCGGCGCTGGTGGCCAGCGCGACCATGACCAGCCTGCTCGGGCGCGGCGTGATGCTGGCCGGTTCCAGCACCCTGGGCCGTGGCCTGGCGGTACTGGCCGGGCCGCTGGGCTGGGCGATCACCGGGATCTGGACCGCCTTCGACCTGGCCAGCCCGGCCTATCGGGTGACCGTGCCCTGCGTGATCCAGATCGGCCATATGCGCCAGAAGATGCTGCTCGACTCCGCCTGCCCCGGCTGCCATGCGCCGGTCGCCGCCGGGGCCAACTTCTGTGGCAAGTGCGGTACGCGCCTGGGCGCTTGATGCCCGTCATCGATTTGCAAGGAGCCTGCTTATGAACCCGGTGATTTCCCCCCTCGAATTTCTTTTGACCAACGTGATCTGCTTCGCCGCCGGCGCGGCAACGGTGGTGGCGCTGAATCTTGCGGCGAAAGCCGTGCATGCCAGCGGCAAGCGCGCCGCTCGGGCCGCAGCCTGAGACCACGGACAGAAAAGGAGCGACAACCGTGTACAACAATCATCACGCCCAGCGCCTGGTGTCCCTCAAGCGTGAGGTCGACCAGACCGCTTCGAACATCCAGCATCTGCAAGCCGATATCGACTGGTTCGACGGCTTCGATAACGAAAGCAGCCATTCCCGGCTGGTTCAGGTGCAGCGCGATGGCCATCAGGTCCGCGAGCAACTGGCCCAGGTCGAAGCCAGCCTGCGCAGCGCTCGGGCAGAGCTGAACCAGGCCCAGGGCATCGCGGTCGCGGGCTGGTCGCCGCTGCACTGGTTCTCCAGCGAGCGCAGCGTGGCCAAGCGCCAGGTCGAAACCGTGGAACAACGCCTGCAAACCTTTCTGCTGCGGCAGAAAAACCTGGCCGCCGGGCTGAGCGAGAACGAGCGCCTGGAACTGCGCCTGCTCACCGATGTGCAGCGCTACCGCGACTTCGATTCGCTACAAGCCAAGGCCACCATCGCGCAGATGAACGAGGCACTGAACCGCTTGCACGCCGTAACCGAAGAAACTCGCCAGGCCAGCGAGCACTGGGAATCGGTGGCGGGTGAGGTGTTCCGTTACTGGAAGGCGTGCTGCGCCCAATTGCAGGCGCTGGAGCAGGATATCGTCGATGCGGAGTGCTTCCTCGACCAGTTGAACACTGCAGCGAGCACCTACGACAAGAAGATGGTTCACATCGAATGCGAAAAGCGCTTCGGTGCCGGACAGGGCAGCCCCGACCGGGTCATCCGCGAGCGCCAGGGCCAGCAGCGCAAGCTGGCGCGGGACGAGGAAAAGCTCAAGCGCCGCCTGCGCGACATCGTGCGCGTGCTGGACAACGAGATCCGTCACCTGGTGGTGGACGGCAACAACCTCTGCTACTTCAACGAGGAGGGTGGCAAACGGCGTTTTATCGGGCTGACCGCGCTCAAGGCGCTGGTGCCGCACCTGGCGCTGAACTACGCCGTGACCCTGGTCTTCGACCCCGGTATCCGTGGCCAGCTGGACCTTACCGACAGCGCACTGCAGGGCCTGTTCCCGCAGGCCCGGGTAATGGTCATGCCGCGCATGGTCGGTGCCGACCATCCAGTGCTGGCCGCCGCCCAGTTCGATGCCGAGACCTACGTGATCAGCAATGACCATTACGGCGACTACCCGGACATGGCCGTGGTCCGTGACGAGCGGGTGCTGCATGCGTTGCTGCACCGCGACTCGGTGCAGATCCCGCAATTGCAGGTTCTGCTGCGCTACTGAACTTCCTGTCATCCACGCCTGCGCCCCGGCGCAGGCCGCAACGAGTCAAGCCAAGATGGATCTGCAAGGACACCTGCTGTACATCGACATCACCCAGATCTGCGGGATCGGCTGCGCCTTCTGCATGTACGCCGACAAGCACAAGTCGGGCATGAGCATGGAACTGTCGACCCTGGCCCGGGACAACCTGGCGGCGCTGATCAACGCGCCCGACGTGAAACGAATCTCCATCAGCGGCGAGGGCGAGCCGCTGAACAATGCCCGGGTATTCCACGAAATCCTCGGCTTGTCCGAGGGGGGCAAGGCGTTCGAGTTCATCACCAGCGGCTTCTTCCCCCACGACAAGATGGCGGCGTTCTACGACACCACCAACCGCATCGTGGTCGGCAACGGCGACACCTGCAATATCCGCCTGAGTTCGGACAGCCACCATATCGAGCAGGTCAAATGGCGTGCCCACGGCTTCAGCCTCGACTACCTGCAACGCCAGCGTCCGGCCGGGCTGAGCTTCTCGTTCCGCTCCATCGACACCGACCGCGACTTCACCCGTGGCTATCTGATCGAGGAACTGGCGCGCTGGGGCCTGGACGCCCGGGTCGAAACGCGGAGCGAGCTGGAGGATGCCTTGCTGGTCGGCGAGCAGCGCTTCGGCATCGACTACAAGAACCTGGTCCACCCCGCCGCCGATACGCCGCCGGGCTACCTCGACCTGCACGGCTATATCGAGGCCATCGAAGCCAAGGTCAACAAGCGCTTCACCCTCGGCAGCCTCAACCCGGCGCCCCAGGCCAACGGCATGGACCTGACGGTGAAGCCCAATGGCGATGTCTACCTGTACGGCATCGAGCACCAGCGCCTGGGCAATATCCATTTCGACCGGATTCGCTGGGAACACCTGGCTGCCCACGTGCGCGAGACGCCGCTGGTGCGCGCGCTGTACAGCCAGCCGCTGAAGGAGCTGCTGGCTCGCCTGGAGGGGCTTGACCTGGTGCAGGGGATCCTGCGCAAGGCCAACAACCCCTACTGGCTGGTCAAGGAACTGGCCGTTCACGATGGCCTGCTGGAGCGGATGATGCTGGAACGGATGGAGCCGGCATGATCGATTCCCATAGCCATACATTCTATTCCAAGCATGCCGTGGGCACGGTGGACGAACTGGTGCGCGCCTCGATTGCCGCCGGGGTGACGATCCTCACCATCACCGACCACGCGCCGTTCCCGGTGGACCGCGACAATCGCTTGCTGGACGCCGAACTGGAGCGCTATTTCGCCGATATCGAGCAGGCGCGCCAGGCCTATCAAGGGCAGATCCGCATCCTGCGCGGCCTGGAGTTCGACCATATGCCCGGCGCGCAGGCCTGGAACCGCGAGCTGCAGGCGCGTTTCGAGCTGGATTTCGCCATCGGCTCGATTCACTACGTCGAATTACCGGGTGAGCCCATGGCCAAGGTCTGGGAACTGTCGCGCCTGGCCAGCCCGGCGTTTCTCGACCGCTACTTCGCGCACCTGGAAGAGCTGCTGAGCTGCGGCCTGTTCGACGCCGTCGGGCATGCCGACACCCTGTTGCGCGGGGTTACCGAAGACGAACTGCTGCGCCGCATGGAGCCGCTGCTGCCGCTGTTCGCCCGGCATGGCGTGGCCTACGAACTGAATGCCTCGGGCCTGCGCAAATCGACACTGCTACCCGGCGCGGAGCGCGAGGTCCAGGGCGTCTGGAACTACCCGTCGCGGACCTTGCTGCCGCAACTGATCGCCCATGGCGCGGCGTTCACCATCGGTTCCGATGCCCATGACCCGCGGGATGCCGGTGCCGGTATCCGGCCGCTGGTGGAGGCGCTGCGCCCGTTGGGCCTGGAGCACATCAGTTATTACCAGGCGCGGCAGCGTTTCGACCTGCCCCTGGACTATTTCAGCCCCGCTACAAGGATTGCTCCGTGAACGACCTGGCAAATGACTGGACGGCCTTCAACCAGGCTTCGCCCAGAGAAAAACTGGCGCGCTACGAAGAAGCGCTGCTGTGGCCCAGTGCCCATGATGTCAACGGCGGCCTGCGGGCGTTCGCCAGCAACTTGCTGGCCGATGGCCTGATCGACATGGACGGCTACGTCGCGGTGTTTGGCGGCCATGCTCTGAATTGCCTGGCCCCCGACGGCGAAGGCGGCTTCCGCCATATGGCCAGCGGTGCGGATGCGGCGCCGCTGACCGCCATCTACAGCCGGGCCAAATACGGCAGTCGGGAGGATATCCATTACCTGGCCGACCGGGTGATCGACTACCTGGCGGATCAGCTGGACGATGCCGATTCGCACTGGTCGCGGCTGTTCCGGGGGGCGCTGGAGCGGGACGAGAACGTGGTGCTGATGACCACCGGCTGGCGCAATGTGCCGTCCACGGCCAATGTGCTGTACGACCGGGTGGTGGAGGAGATCAACCTCAAGCTGGCCCATCAGGGCCTGCCGACCATCATCAACGTCAAGCTGCCGCGCATCGCCCCGCCGTGCGAGAACTACGCCAGCCTGAGCACCGAGGAGCGCGAGCGGGTCAACCTGGTGCAGGACCATGTGATCCCGGCGGAGAACTTCTATCGCTGGAGTGGGGTGCATGTGATCTTCGGCGACGATGTGCTGGTCACCGGATCGACTGCCGACAAGGTCCTGCGCGAGTCGCTGCTGGCCGGGGCAAGGTCGTTCCAGGCGCTGTACCCGGTGGCCATCGATCCGCGCTTCGCCTTGGGCGACGCCACGGTCGAAGAGCGCCTGAACATGCAGGTCATCAGCCAGCGGCTCGACGACAACCTGGCGCAGCTGCTGGGCGATGCCGACTACCAGCCGATCCTGCGCACCCTGCGTTTGCTGTTCTCGGCCAGCAATTACCGGGATCTGCCGGACTTTCTGCCGAGGGTGCCGCTGGGCAACTGGCTTCGCCTGTACAAGGCGGCGCTGGGCAACGAGTTCCTGCGCCAGGACGAATGCCGGCCATCGTTGCTGCTGTTGCGGGATTACCTGGCCGAGGCCGGCGCACTGGACGGTCGTGGCATGGCCAGACGGGAGTCGGCGCTGTGCCGGTGAACTACGTCAGCTACTGGGAAACCGCCGCCGGGCAGCGCATGCCACCCTGGATCGCCCTGGCCCTGGTGTCGCTGCGGCGTGCCCTGGGCGATCGCTTTACCTTGCTCGGCCGCGACGACCTGGTGGCGGTCATCGATCCGGCCATCCTCGACAAGGCCTGGGGCTTCGAACCCCTGGGCTTTTCCATGGACAAGGGCATCGAAGCGATCGTGGCGAAGAGCGACTTCATTCGCATGGCCTACGTGCATCAGCATGGCGGCGCCTGGATCGATGCCGACAGCCTGTTGCTGGGCGATCCGACCGCGGTGCTGTTTCCCCGGGGGCTTGAGCGGCGGCTGCACTGGCACAGCGAATGCCTGTTCGCCGCCTTGCCGGGCAATCCGCTGCTGGCCGAGGCCCTGGCCAGTGGCCTGGCGCGGGATGCCCATGCCTGGGGCAATCCCGGCGGGATCAAGGACATCGTCGCCCGCCAGCCCGAGGGCATCTTGCCGATTGCGTCGGACCTGTTCGATCCCGGTTACCGGCCGCTGTACAACTTCGCCGGATGCGAGGTGATGCGCCGCACGGACATTGCGGTGGGTGATTTCCTGCAGCGCAAGGTTAGCCTGCTCAAGCTCTACAACACCTGGTTCAAGCGCACCGCGCTGCGTGAAGAGTCACTGGCGGAGTTTCTCGCGGGGGGCACCTTGCTGGCCCGGTTGTTCCTGCATATCGAGGCGGATCGCGGGTATTGGCTGGGGGAGGGCGAGGCACTGATCGAGCGCTGCGGGTAAGGAACTCCTTAGCAGCATCGACAATTTTGCGAGCACCTCACGCTCGGCGAAGGCATCCATGTTCTTCTCGCCCGTGCGCCGGTAATGCCCGGCGTCCTGCTGGCTGAACACCACATGGGTAAGCGGCGAGGCGGGTGGCAACCAGGGATTGCCCGCCGCGCCGGATGCCGGGTAGATCGCCACCAGCGGCACCTCCAGCCCCACCGCCATGTGCACGATGGCCGTGTCCACGCTGATTACTGCCAGGGCCTGGTGCATCGCCCCGGCAACCCGGCGTGGGGAATCCAGTTCGACCATCGCCCGGACCTGTTCGCGGGCGATGGCGGTTTGCAGTTGTAGCGTCTCGGCCCGGGTCGCGGGGCTGCACAGGATACCGATGGGATGCTGCGGCCAGGCATCGGCCAGTGCCTGGCACAGCGCCACGGTCTTGGTGAAGCCCAGACTTTTGTCGGTTCGGCTGGCGTAGGGATTGAACAGTATCCGCGTCCCTCCGATGTCAGGCAGGGGGTCGGACAGCGGCACGATGAAACGTTGATCGATGCGCTGCGCGCCGAGATCGGCCAGCACCCTGGCGAAGCGCTCGGCCACTGGCAGGTGGGCCGTAGCGACGCCCAGCTTGCGGTTGACGCAGCGCAGCGGGTCGTCCAGCGAATAGACCAGCCGGGGTTGCAGCCAGCGGATAAAGAGCATTTCCGCAGGCTGGATGCGCCCGACCAGGTGCACCAGTGCATCGACCTGGCCCAGCTCTCGGGCCAGTCGGAGCAATTGGCCAAGGGAGGGATTGGTGCTCACCTCGATGACCCGCTCGACCGCAAAATCGACCCGGTGCAGCTCGGCCAGTTCGGCGACCGTCAGCACCGTGACCCGGGCGCCGAGCTTGCGCGCTTCACGAAAGAAGAACGAGGAAACGATGGCATCGCCGAGCTTGGCATCCCAGCGCGGGACCACGATATGCAGGGGCCGGCCCGGTTCGCGCCGGGGCGGAGGACGGTCGACCAGGGCACGCAGGAGCAGTCGGGCGAGGGTTTTGCGGGTGTTGGGGGAAAACGGCATCGGCGGGACTTCGTGGCAACCAGCCGCGATGGTAGGGACTGGCCTTGGCGATTGATAGCCCTTATTGACCTGGCAGGGACTTGTGGGAGCGGGTTTACCCGCGATTGCAATGGTGAGCTCACT
>NZ_JBMDIJ010000145.1:0-8073 GCF_057808595.1 Pseudomonas sp. FG98
CTGCAATCGCTGGCAAGCCAGCTCCCACAGGGGGCGCGCGCACCAAATCGAGCGTTATGAGGAGCGAAGTATGCCCACCACCTGTGATTTCACCCTCGCCGAACTGCTGATCGTCGCCGCCTCCGAGGCCTGGCGCGGCAATGGCGAGGTCATTGCCTCGGGCCTCGGGGTGATTCCGCGCCTGGGCGCCAGCCTGGCCAAGCTCAGCCATAGCCCGGAGCTGCTGATGACCGACAGCGAAGCCTTCCTGGTCGAGGAACCGGTGCCCCTCGGCGCCCGCACGGAGCAGCCGCGCTACTCGGGCTACCTGTCTTTCGAACGGGTCTTCGAGTGCGTCTGGGGCGGTCGCCGCCACGCCATGATCGGGCCGACACAGGTCGATCGCTGGGGCCAGACCAACCTGTCCTGCGTCGGCGACTACCAGCAGCCGAAGATCGCCATGCTCGGCGTGCGCGGCCTGCCGGGCAACAGCATCAACCACCTCAATTCGTTCTTCGTCCCCAGCCACAACACCCGGGTGTTCGTCAGCGGCGAGGTGGACATGGTCTCCGGCGTCGGCTTCAAGGCCGAACGCTGGCCAGAAGGGGCGCGCCGCGACCTGATGGATATCCGCCGGGTGGTCACTGACCTGTGTGTCATGGACTACGACGGCCCGGACCGCGCCGCGCGGGTGCGCAGCCTGCATCCGGGGGTGAGTTTCGAGCAGGTCCAGGACAACACCGGCTTCCCGCTGCTCCAGGCGCCGGACCTGGGCGAAACCGCCCGGCCAACGGCCGAGCAACTGGCGATCATTCGCCGTCTCGACCCCCACGGCCTGCGCGCCAGTGCGCTGAAAGGCAATCCGCCCGGCATCCGGGCCGCCTGAGACGAGGAGCGCGAGCATGCACAACCACGACAGCGAATTCGTCGTCCGCCACGACCAGTCGGCCTACGAGACCGATACCCCGGTGCTCTACAGCGTCGCCGAGGGCATCGCCAGCGTCACCCTGAACCGGCCCAACTTCAACAACGCGCAGAACTCGCAGATGACCTACGCCCTCGACGCCGCCCTGCGCCGGGCGGTGGACGACGATGCGGTCAAGGTCATCGTCCTGCGTGGCAACGGCCGGCATTTCTCGGCGGGGCACGATATCGGTACGCCCGGTCGGGATATCGACAAATCCTTCCCCCGTGCCCATCTGTGGTGGGACCACACCAACAAGCCCGGGGCCGAGCAGTTGTACGCCCGCGAACAGGAGGTGTACCTGGGCATGTGCCGGCGCTGGCGCGAACTGCCCAAGCCGACCATCGCCATGGTCCAGGGCGCCTGCGTGGCCGGCGGGTTGATGCTGGCCTGGGTCTGCGACCTGATCGTCGCCAGCGAGGACGCCTTCTTCCAGGACCCGGTGGTGCGCATGGGCATTCCGGGGGTCGAGTACTTCGCCCATCCCTATGAGCTGAACCCGCGTATCGCCAAGGAATTCCTGTTCTGCGGCGAGCGCATGAGTGCGGCCCGTGCTTACCAGATGGGCATGCTCAACCGCGTGGTGGCGCGCGACGAGCTGGAGGCGGCGACCTATGCCATGGCCGCCAGCATCGCCCGCCAGCCACGCATGGGCCTGGCCCTGACCAAGCAGGCGATCAATCACGTCGAGGACCTGCAGGGCAAGCGCAGTGCCATGGACGCGGCCTTTGCCTGGCACCATTTCGCCCATGCCCACAACGAGCTGTTGTCCGGCGACAAGCTCGGCGGCTTCGATGCCAAGGGCATGGCCCAGGCCAACAAGCAGGCGGCCGCCGCCGGAGGCGAGGGCGCATGAGCGGCTGGCTGGCTACACCCTTGACGACGGCCCTGGGCTGCCGCTACCCGATCGTGCAGACCGCCATGGGCTGGGTCGCCGATGCCGGGCTGGTCACCGCCAGCACCCGCGCCGGTGGTTTTGGCTTCCTGGCCGGGGCGACCATCCCGGCCGCCGAGCTGGAAGGCGAGATCCGCAAGGTGATCGAGGCCACCGGTGGCAGCAACTTCGGCCTGAATTTCCATATGTTCCAGGACAACGCCGCGCAATGCGTCGACCTGGCCATCGCCTACCGGCTGCGGGCGGTGAGCTACGGTCGCGGTCCGGACCAGAAGACCATTGCCCGCTTCAAGGCGGCCAATGTGCTGTGCATTCCCACGGTGGGCGCGCTCAAGCACGCGCTCAAGGCCGAGCAACTGGGCGCCGACCTGATCACCATTCAGGGCGGTGAGGGCGGCGGGCATACCGGTGGCGTGCCCAGCTCGATCCTCTTGCCCCAGGTGCTGGACGCGGTACGCGTGCCGGTGATCGCCGCCGGCGGTTTTTCCACCGGACGCGGCCTGGCCTCGGCGCTGGCGGCCGGGGCGGCGGGTATCGCCATGGGCACGCGCTTTCTCATGACCCGGGAATCGCCGACCCCAGCAGCGACGCTTGAGCGCTACCTCAAGGTCAACGATCCGCAGCAGGTGCGGGTCAGCAAGGCGGTGGACGGCATGCGCCACCGGATGATCGAAAACCCCTTTATCAATCGCCTGGAACAGGCCGGTCCCTTTGGCCGCCTGCGCATCGCCCTGGGCAGCGCCTGGCAGTGGAAGCAGCACACCGGCATGAGCCTGGGTCATATGGCGGCGGTGTTTTTGCGTGCCGTACGCGAAGATCCGGCGGCGCTGTCCGAGGTGGTCATGGCGGCCAACCAGCCGGTGCTGCTGCAGCGTTCCATGGTCGATGGCCTGCCCGACCAAGGCATCCTGCCCAGCGGCCAGGTGGCGGCGGCCATCGGCGAACTGCTCGATTGCCAGCAGGTGATCGAAGGCATCGCCCGCGAGGCCGAGGCGTGCCTGGAGGCGCTGCTGTCGCGACGCGCCGTCGTTGAATCGGAAATTAATACAATAAGTACTATGGAGCCGCTATGACTCAGGCATTCAGCACCCGTTTGCAGCAGGGGATCGCCGAACTGGTGATCGCCAAACCCCCGGTCAATGCCCTCGACAGCCTGGAATGGCAGGCCCTGGCCGATGAGATCGAGCGCCTTGGCGTCGATCCCGAGGTCCGTGTCGTCGTCATTCGTGCCGAAGGCCGTGGCTTCTGTGCCGGGGTCGATATCAAGGAACTGGACGCCCATCCCGAGCGCATCGTCGCGGTCAACGCCGGCAACTACGCCACCTTCAAGGCCGTGCACCGTTGCCCGGTGCCGGTGATCGTCGCGGTGCACGGCTTTGTGCTGGGAGGCGGCATCGGCATCACCGGCGCGGCGGACATCGTCGTTGCCGCCGACTGTGCCAGCTTCGCCCTGCCTGAAGTGGACCGTGGCGCCATGGGCGGTGGTGCCCATCTGCAACGGCTGTTCCCGCTGCAGAAGGTGCGCTACCTGTTCTTCACCGGCGACACGATCGGCGCCCGCGTGGCCATGCAGTACGGCTTTATCGAACGCATCGTGAGCAAGGAGCAACTGCGCGACACCGCCCTGGAGATCGCCGCGCGCATCGCCGCGAAGAGCCCGGGAATGATCCGCATCGCCAAGGAAGCCCTCAACGGTATCGAGGACGGCAACCTGGAAGACAAGTACCGCTGGGAGCAGGGCTTCACCTTGCAGGCCTACAGCAGCCCGGATTCGGCGGAAACCCGCCGGGCCTTCGTCGAAAAACGCCAGGCGCGGTTCTGAGGAGACGCCATGCAACTCACCTATACCCCCAAGCAACAAGCCTTCCGCGCCGAGGTGCGGGCCTGGCTGGCGGACAACCTGCCCAGGGAACCACTGGCCAGCTACGACACCCGCGAGGGCTTCGAACAACACCGCGCCTGGGAGGCGAAGCTGTTCGACAGCCGCTGGTCCATGGTCATGTGGCCGGCCGAACTGGGCGGGCGCGGCTGCGACCTGATCGAGTGGCTGATCTTCGAGGAAGAGTATTACGGCGCCGGAGCACCGATGCGGGTCAACCAGAACGGCCAGTTGCTGCTCGGCCCGACCCTGATGGAGTTCGGCACGCAGGAGCAGAAGCAGCGCTTCCTGCCGCGCATGGCCGCCAGCCTCGACATGTGGGCGCAAGGCTGGTCGGAGCCGAACGCCGGCTCGGACATGGCGGCGATCACCAGCAAGGCGGTGCGCGAGGGTGACCACTATGTGATCAACGGCCAGAAGACCTGGTCGACCCGGGCGATCTTCGCCGACTGGCTGTTCGGCCTGTTCCGCAGCGAACCGGGCTCGACCCGCCACCATGGCCTGTCGTTCCTGATGGTGCCGCTGGACGCGCCGGGGGTGAGCATTCGCCCGATCAAGGCGCTGAACGGCAAGGACGCCTTCGCCGAAGTGTTCTTCGACGATGTGCGGGTGCCGCTGGGCAACCTGATCGGTGCCGAGGGCCAGGGCTGGCAGGTGGCGATGGCCACCGCCGGCTTCGAGCGCGGCCTGCTGCTGCGCTCGCCGGCCCGCTTCCAGCACACCGCGCGCAAGCTGGTGGAACTGTTCAAGGCCGAGCAGCAGGCCGTCGAGCGCGATCCGGGGCTGCGTGATGCGGTGCTGGAGTGCTGGATGGGCGCCGAGGCCTACGCGCTGTCCGCCTACCACACCGTGGGCCGCCTGGCCCGGGGCGAAACCATCGGCGCCGAGTCGAGCATCAACAAGATCATCTGGTCCGAGCTCGACCTGAAGATGCACGAAACCGCCATGCGCCTGCTGGGTGCCAGTGGCGAGCTGCGTGATGGCGAAGCGGCCGGCTGGCTTGAGGGCTTCCTGTTCGCCCAGTCGGGGCCGATCTACGCCGGTACCAACGAGATCCAGCGCAACATCATCGCCGAGCGCATGCTCGGCCTGCCGAAGTAAGGAGCGGCCATGGACTTCACTTTTACCGATGACCAACTGGCGTTCCGCGAGGCCATCAGCCGTTTCCTGATGACCGAGGCCGCCCCGGAAATGCTCCGGGAAATCTGGGAGACCGATGCTGGTCGCTCGCCGGACCTGCGCAACAAGATCGCCGCCCAGGGCCTGACAGCACTGTCGATTCCCGAGGAAGACGGCGGCCTGGGCATGGACGATGTGGCCTGGGCGCTGATGACCCAGGAACTGGGCTACTACGCCATTCCCGATTCCCTGGCCGATACCGCTTATGTCGCCGTCGGCCTGCTGCGCGCGCTGGAGCCGGGGCATCGCGCCCGCGCCGAACTGTTGCCACGCATCGCCGAAGGCAGCCTGCGCCTGGCGATCGGGCACCCGGTCAATCCGCTGGTCGGCGATGCGCAACTGGCCGAGGTGTTGATCCTGACCCACGGCGACGAAATCCACCTGGTGCCACGGGCGCAGGTGGATGTGCAGGGCGAACGCAGCATCGATGCCTCGCGCCGCCTCGGTCGGGTCAGTTGGCAGCCATCCGCTGCCACGCTGGTTGCCTCGGGCGAACAGGGCCGAGCCTTGCAGGCGCACCTGCTGGATCGCGGGGCGCTGTCGGTGGCCGGGCAACTGCTGGGCCTGGCCCAGCGCATGCTCGACCTGGCGGTGGACTACGTGGCCCAGCGCAAGCAGTTCGGCAAGCCGATCGGCAGCTTCCAGGCGGTCAAGCACCATCTGGCCGATGTCGCCCGGCATATCGAGCAGGCCAAGCCGGTGCTGTACCGCGCCGCCCATGGCCTGGCCCGGGGTGACGGTTCGGCCTCGCTGTGGGTTTCGCAGGCGCGCCTGGCCTGCTGCGAGGCGAGCTGGATCGCGGCGCGCAAGGGCATCCAGGTGCATGGCGCCATGGGGTACACCTGGGAAGTCGACCTGCAGATGTTCATGAAGCGCGCCTGGGCCCTGGATTCGTCCTGGGGCGATCGCGGTGTGCACAAATCCCGTGTCGGCGACTTCCTGTTCGCCGACGGCACCCGGCTGGGGCCGGGCCATACCTTCGAGGACTGAACCATGCCCGAGGCTTATATCGTCGACGCCCTGCGCAGCCCCACCGGCAAGCGCAAGGGCGCGCTGTCCGAGGTCCATCCCATCGACCTCGGTGCCCAGGTGCTGAAAGCCCTGGTGCAACGCAACGCCATTCCCGCCGAAGACTATGACGACGTGATTTTCGGTTGCGTCGATACCATCGGCGGCCAGGCCGGGGACATCGCCCGTACCAGCTGGCTGGCCGCCGGGTTGCCGCTGTCGGTGCCGGGGACCACGGTCGATCGCCAGTGTGGTTCGTCGCAACAGGCCGTGCATTTCGCCGCCCAGGCGGTGATGAGCGGAACCCAGGACGTGATTGCCGTGGGCGGCGTGCAGAGCATGACGCGGATTCCGATCTCGTCGGCCATGCTTGCCGGTCAGCCACTGGGCTATCCGGATCCATTTTCCGGCAGCGAGGGCTGGCGCCAGCGTTTCGGCAGCCAGCCGGTAGACCAGTTCTACGCAGCGCAGCGTATCGCCGACCACTGGGGCATCAGCCGCGAGCAGATGGAGGCTTTCGCCCTGGAAAGCCATCGGCGTGCCCTGGCGGCCCGGGACAGCGGGCGCCTGGCACGGGAAATCGTCGCCTGCGCGGGGCTGGTCGAGGACGAGACGCCGCGTCACACCAGCCTGGCGAAAATGGCCGAACTGCAAGCGGTGGACCCGCGCTTCCCGTCGATCACTGCTGCGGTGTCGAGCCAGACCTGCGACGCCTCGGCGGCCTTGCTGGTGGTCTCGGAGGCGGCGCTCAAGCGCTACGACCTGACCCCACGGGCCCGCATCCATCACCTGACGGTGCTCGGCGACGATCCGATCTGGCACCTCACCGCACCCATCGCCGCCACCCGCCGAGCCCTGCAGCGCTGCGGACTGGGCATGGGCGATATCGACCGGGTCGAGATCAACGAGGCCTTCGCTTCGGTGGTGATGGCCTGGGCCAAGGAACTGGACTATGACCCGGCGCGAACCAACGTCAATGGCGGCGCCATCGCCCTCGGCCATCCGCTGGGGGCCACCGGTGCGCGGCTGATGACCACGCTGCTCAACGAACTGGAATGCAGCGGAGGCCGTTATGGCTTGCAGACCATGTGCGAGGGCGGCGGCCAGGCCAACGTCACCATCATCGAACGCTTGTGACGGGAGGAAAGACCATGGGTATCTGCAATGGCCGCACGGTGATCATCACCGGTGCCGGCGGCGGGCTGGGCCGCGCCTACGCCCTGGCCTTCGCGGCCGAAGGGGCCAATGTGCTGGTCAACGACATCCGCGCCGAAGCAGCGGCGGATGTGGCGGGGGAGATCTGCAGCAAAGGCGGTCGGGCCATCGCCAACAGCGACGACATCACCAGCCTCGACAGCGCCCAGCGCATTGTCGACGCCGCCCTGGCGGCTTTTGGCGAAGTGCATGTGCTGGTCAACAACGCCGGAGTGCTGCGTGATCGCATGTTCATCAGCCTGTCCGAGGAGGACTGGGATCTGGTGATGCGCGTGCACCTCAAAGGGCATTACTGCCTGGCCAATATCCTCGGCCGCCGCTGGCGCGACCTGGCCAAGACCGGCACCCCGGTGGCGGCGCGGATCATCAATACCAGCTCGGGGGCCGGTTTGCAGGGCTCGATAGGGCAGTCCAACTACGCGGCGGCCAAGGGCGGCATCGCCTCGCTGACCCTGGTCCAGGCGGCGGAACTGGCGCGCTATGGCGTCACCGCCAATGCCCTGGCCCCGGCAGCGCGCACGGCCATGACCGAAAGCGCCATGCCGGAGGTGGTCAAGCCTCCCGAGGATGGCAGCTTCGACGCCTGGGCGCCGGAGAATGTCGCGCCGCTGGTGGTGTGGCTGGGTAGCGAGCTGTCTGGCCAGGTCACCGGGCAGGTGTTCGAAAGCCAGGGCGGGCGGATTTCGCTGGGGGATGGGTGGAGGACCGGGGTGACGCGGGACAAGGGGGCGGCGTGGCGAGTTGAGGAGGTGGGGGTGGCGGTTGAAGCCATTCTCGCTGAAGCGCCGCAGGCTCAGAGGGTGTGGGGTAGCTGAAGGCCCGATCGCTGGCGCTTGGCAGGGCATCGCGTAAAGGCTGATAGGTGCTTGCCTTGAGTCTTGCAGCGCTCTCCAGATCGAGTGCGCTGGTCTAATGACCCCGGACACCTCAATGGGTGAAAATCCCCCCACTGAG
>NZ_JBMDIJ010000146.1:0-7607 GCF_057808595.1 Pseudomonas sp. FG98
CAGGCCATGGCACGTTGCAACAGATGTGGGAGCGGCTGTTAGCCGCGATGCGCCGTGTGGACGGCGCTCGATCTCAAGAACACCACAGGGATCAAGGCATGCACCTCTCGGCCCTGATGCAATTTCCTGCCAAGCGCTTTGCGCATCAAAAGATGTACAGATACCCATGCCTTGATGGCCGGGTCACCTACAACGAACGTGCAACCAACACCCCCCGCAACAACAACCTCAACGCCTTGAGCGCATGCTCCAGCCGATCAGACCCCTGATCCCCTTCGGCAATCCAGAACGCTGCTTCCGACAGACACCCATAGATCAACGAAGCCAACGCCTCGGAATCCGCCTCGGCGATCACGCCCTGGGCCATGAGGCTGTCGATCAGCCCCTGCATCGACTCGACGCAATACCGCTGTGCTTCCGGTGACGCGCCGCCGAGCACGGCCCGGGCATCACGCAGTACCAGGCGCTGGATTTCAGGTTCCAGGGCCATCTGCAAATAAGCCTCGCAGCGGTTTTGAAAGCCTTGCCACGGGTTTTCCGCAGCGTCGGAAATCGTCCGCAGCCGCGCATCCATCTCGGCATCGATCTGCTCGACCACCGCCGCGAGCAAGCCTTTCTTGTCGCCGAAGTGGTGATAGAGCGCGCCACGGGTCAGGCCGGCCTGGGCGGTGAGGTCGTCCATCGAGGTGTCGGCATAGCCCGTTTCACTGAATACCCGGCGGGCCGTGGCCAGTAATGTCGCTCGGGTTTCTTCCATCTCGGCGCGGGTGCGGCGAGCCATAGGCGTTCTCCTGGAGTGTTTACATACGGAGCGTATGAATAAGGCTCGTTTTCATACGAGGCGTATGTATCTTCCCTCCCACCGCAAGGCACTTGCAAGCTGGTTTTCAGGAGATCCACATGGGTTCAACTTACCGAGAGCTGTTCAGCGCGCCGGGCAGCAGGGCGTTTTCCCTCGCCGGCCTGCTGGCCCGGTTGCCGCTGCCGATGACCGGCATCGGCATCATCACTTTGCTGTCCCAATTGCACGACAGCTACACCCTGGCCGGGTTAGTCGCGGCGACCTTCGTGCTGACCTATGCGCTGCTCTCACCGCAGATTTCCCGGCTGGTCGACCTGAAGGGGCAAAGCCGGGTGCTGCCCGTCGCGACCGTTATCAGCATTGCCGGGTTGCTGATCCTGGCCGCCGGCTCATGGTGGAACGTCGGGTACTGGAGTCTGTTCCTCGGTGCGCTGCTGGCCGGTTTCATGCCGAGCATGTCGGCCATGGTGCGGGCGCGCTGGACGGCGCTGTACCGGGGGCAGCCGCGCTTGCAGACGGCCTATTCGCTGGAAACGGTGTTCGATGAGGCGACCTTTATCCTCGGGCCGCCGTTGGCCGTCGGGCTGGCGGTGATGGTGCTGCCCCAGGCGGCGTTGCTGGTGGCGGCGGCGTTGCTGTTGCTGGGGGTGTCGGCGTTGCTGGCGCAGCGTGGTAGCGAGCCTGCGGTCGAGGTCCGGGATGCCGGTGCGGCGCGCCCGGGCTCGGTCATCCGCCTGGCGGGCGTGCGCTGGCTGACGCTGTTGCTGGTGGCGATGGGCGTGATTGTCGGCAGCGTGGATATCGTCAGCGTGGCGTTCGCCGAGCAATTGAACCGGCCGGCTGCGGCCAGCCTGGTGCTGTCGGCCTATGCCGTGGGCTCCTGCGTTTCCGGGCTGGTGTTCGGCGCGATGCAGCCGGGCATGCCCTTGCATCGACAACTGCTGGTTGGCGCTGCGGCGACCGCCCTGACCACGCTGCCGCTGATGGCCGCCGGCAGCATTCCCGCCCTGGCGGCGGCCGTGCTGCTGGCCGGGCTGTGCTTTGCGCCGACCATGATCGTGGCGATGACCCTGGTCGAGCGCCTGGTCCCCGAACGACAAGTGACCGAGGGCATGACCTGGCTGCTGGCCGGGCTGAATATCGGCGTCGCGCTGGGGGCGGCCGGTGCCGGGCGGATGGTTGATGGCGCGGGGGGCGGGGTGGTTTCGTTCTGGCGCTGGTGGCGGGTGTCGTGGTGTTGCTGGTGGCGCTGTGGGCTGGTCGATACCTGCGCTCCGGGCCGTCTGGCCAGGCAAGTCTTTTTCCGCGATTCAAAGGATCCGAATCATGAGTACCTGCTCATCTGCAGCCGCGCCCGCAACCCATTCATGGCTGGCGGTGATCGCCGTCGGCCTCGCCACCTTTGCCGTGGTTACCACCGAGATGCTGCCGGTCGGCTTGCTGACCCCGATTTCTGACACCTTGCAGGTTTCGACCGGTACGGCCGGTCTGATGATTTCCTTGCCGGCGCTGCTGGCTGCGCTGTTTGCGGCGGTGGTGGTGCTGGCCTCGGCCGGGGTGGACCGGCGCACCTTGCTGTGCGGTTTGCTGGGGTTGCTGTTGATCGCCAACGTGGCCTCGGCGCTGGCGCCGAGCATGGCCTGGATGCTGGCGGCACGCACCCTGGTTGGTTTCTGCATCGGCGGCATCTGGGCC
Source organism: Pseudomonas sp. FG98 (assembly GCF_057808595.1). Classification (NCBI taxonomy): domain Bacteria; kingdom Pseudomonadati; phylum Pseudomonadota; class Gammaproteobacteria; order Pseudomonadales; family Pseudomonadaceae; genus Pseudomonas; species Pseudomonas sp. FG98. The sequence continues at coordinate 2,498 of NZ_JBMDIJ010000146.1, forward strand.
ATCGCCGGCGGGTTGGCGGCGCGCCTGGTGCCGGGGCATGCCGTCGGCCTGGCGACCTCGGTGATCTTCGGCGGCGTGGCGGCAGCTTCGGTATTGGGCGTGCCGCTTGGGGCCATGGTCGGCGAGCTGGCGGGGTGGCGCTGGGCGTTCGCGTTGATGGCGCTGTTCATCGGGCTGGTGCTGGCGTTGCACCTTGCCGTGCTACCGGCGCTGCCAGCGCTCGGGGCCGCTGGCGTGCGCCAGTTCGTGCAGCAGCTTGGCAACCGCTAGCTGCAGGCTGGCTTGCTGCTCACGCTGTTGCTGGTCACCGGGCACTTTGCCGCGTTCACCTTCGCCCGGCCGCTGCTGCACAGCGTGTCCGGGTTCGATGAGCAGTGGATCGGCCCGTTGCTGTTGGCCTATGGGGTGGCGGGGATGATCGGCAACTTCGTGGCCGGCACTTGGGCCGCCCGTCATGCCGCGCCGGCGCTGATGGCGATTGCCGCAGGGTTGCTGCTGGCCGCCACGCTGTACCTGGTCATTGGTGGCTCATCGCTGGGAGGCGTTGTGTCTCTGCTGATCTGGGGGCTGGCCTACGGTGGCGTGTCGGTCGGGCTGATGACGCTGATGATGAAAGTGGTGCCTGATGCCGTGGAGATTGCGGCAGCGTTGTATGTGGGAACGTTCAATCTGGCCATTGCCCTGGGCGCGTGGGTTGGTGGTCAGGCGGTCGATATTGGCGGGCTGGCGGTGAATCTGTGGTTGCTGGCGGGGTTTGCCGGCAGTGCGTTGGTGTTGGGCTGGGGGATTTATCGGTCGGTCGGGGAGGGGAAATAGCCCTCACAAGATGTTGCACTTGCCTGAAAACTTCACCGATCTCCGACTTTCTTGTAGGCAATTTCCCAAGCATACTCGGCAACCCCGCTTGGCGGTTGCACCCCATGGAAACCCTGCCTAGTCTTCGCCGGTCGTTGAACACAACGACCGGTTGTGACAGGCCGGGTTTTCTTGAGGAACGCTAGTCGTTATGGCGGCTGTGCGTGTGGGCGTCTTCGGGCGCGCCAGGTTGTCCTCAAGTCCTGGTCTGTCAACCCGCGCACAGTTGCCACCCCTGTTTGACAGCAGGTTTTCAATCGCTTCATTACTTGAGGAAGTACCGATGAAAAAGCTCGTCCCCGATCCACCCCCAGTCCTTTGCGTTGGCCCCGGCCTCTCTCATGAAGAGGCGATCAAGCGGGCGACCGAACATGTCACCAAGGCCATTCTCGATGCTGCTTATCTTCCTGCTCCAGCCGATCCCCGGCACAGGGAGATGCTCAGCAGTGCGGTGTTGAACATGAGGATCAGCAAGGCATTGCTGTTGATTGCCACGTCGGAGTCGCCGGTTAGTTTGCCGGTGTGAGTGGATGCCGCGGAGCTCGGCTCCGTGGCTCTCCTGGTACAAGCGTCTGCCAGGTGCGATTTCCTGGCGGGCGCTCGTGCTCGAAAGCTCAGTCCTTGTTGTCAGCCAACGCACCCCGCACAAAATCGAGAAAACTGCGCAGCTTCGGCGTCCCCGCCGATCCGCCGCATACAGCGCATTCATCGGCGAAACCGGCACCGGGTACTCCGGCAGCAGCGACACCAGCGTACCGTCGCGCAAGGCATCGCCCACCAGTTCCTGCGGTTGCACCACCACGCCCAGTCCGGCCACCGCCGCGTCCAGCAGCGTCGGCCTGGCCGCGTTCCAGATGGCGCGCATGGTCGGTGCCACCGCGGTGGCGCTGCTCATGTGATCGTCAGTGACGAGGAGGATATCGTCGAGCGGGTGATGGCCCTGACCGATGGCAAGGGCGCGCGGGTGGTGTTCGACCCGGTCGGCGGACCGGCCTTTGAGCCCTTGACCCAGAGCATGGCTCGCGGCGGAATTCTTCTGGAGTACGGCGCGCTGAGCCCGGAGCCAACGCCGTTCCCGTTGTTCACCGTGCTGGGCAAGAGCCTGACCCTGAAGGGCTACCTCTATGCCGAGATCGTCGCCGACCCCGAGGCGCTGACGCGGGCCAAGGCGTTCATCCTGCAAGGGCTGGAGTCGGGTGCCTTGCGCCCGATCATCACCAGGACCTTCCCCCTGGAGCAGATTCAGGAGGCGCATCGCTTCCTCGAAGCCAACCAGCAGATCGGCAAGGTGGTGGTGAGCGTCCGAGACGCCTGAGGGCTCAGGCGCTGCGAAGCAGTACCCGGGCCGCAGCCGCGCGGCTCTGCTCCAGCGCTGCCTGTACGTCGCTGGCATCAGGCTGATTGAGCGCCTTGGTCAGCACGGCGACCTCCTGGCATTTCTGCGCGGCGAAGGCCAGCCAGCTGTTTGCCTCGGCAGCCAGCGCGTCTTCACGGTTCAGGTCCGCCGGGCTGGGCAGCAGCGAGCAGGAGGGCGCAACCCACAGGCGATCGCCCAGGCGCTCGGCGGCGTGATGCAGTACGTCCAAGGCTTTCTCCAGGTCGCAGCGCCAGACGTTGCGGCCGTTGACCAGGCCCAGAGACAGCACCTTGTAGGCCGGCAGCCGATCGAGAAGGGTCGGGTATTGCTCGGGAGCGCAGACCAGGTCGATGTGCAGGCCATCCACCGGCAGGTTGGCGGCCAGGCCGAGGTTGCTTTCCAGACCGCCGAAGTAGGTGGTCACCAGCTTCTTCAGCGGCTCGCGCTGGATCAGGTTGTAAACACGCTCGTAGGCGTTTTTCCAGTCTTGCGGCAGGTCGAGGGCGAGGATCGGTTCGTCGATCTGCACCCACTCCACGCCTTGCGTGGCCAGGCGCTGGAAGATCTGCCCGTACAGCGGCAGCAGGCGCTCGACCAGTTCCAGCTTGTCGAAGTCGTCACCCTTGGTCTTGCCCAGCCACAGGTAGGTCAGTGGACCCAGCACCACCGGCTTGACCGCGTGGCCGAGGGCCAGGGCCTCGTCGACTTCCTCGAAGAGTTGTTCCCAGCTCAGTTCGAATTGCTGGTCAGCGGTGAATTCCGGGGCCCGGTAGTGGTAGTCGGTGTCGAACCATCTGGTCATTTCCTGGGTGGCGCCACGGGCCATGTCGCACAGGGTGAGCAGGGTCGGGTTGGCATCGGCGTGGCCACGGAAGCGCTCGGGGATCACGCCGAAGGTCAGGGAGTGGGTGAGGACCTGGTCGTACCAGGCAAAGTCGCCGACCGGCAGCAACTCGATGCCGGCGTCCTTCTGTACCTGCCAGTGAGCGGCGCGCAGTTCGCGGCCCACGGCGCGCAGACCAGCCTCGTCGAGCTCGCCTTTGCAGAAGGCTTCCTGGGCCTTGTCCAGCTCGCGGTCGCGGCCGATGCGCGGGAAGCCGAGGTTGTGTGCCAATGCCATGGTGCGGTCTCTCCATCGAAACGATTCAATGGAGAGATTCTCGGGAAACCGCTTTGATGAAACAAACTCGTTTTATTTATGTGGAACTTTAGTTTTTGTCATGCAGGTTCGGCAGGACGCTGTGGTGATGGTGCAGGCGCAGTCGGTTCTTCATGCAGCGAGATACGGCTGGTTTCCGGCAGGGACAGGCCGCCGACCAGGGCCACCAGGGCGATCACAACCAGATAGAACGCCGGAGCCAGGCTGCTGCCGCTGGCGCCGATCAGCCAGGTTGCCACCAGTGGCGCGGTGCCGCCGAACAGGGTGTAGGCGACGTTGTAGGTCATCGCCGAGGCGGTATAGCGGGTACGGGTCGGGAAGCTTTCCGAAAGCAGCGCCGCCGTGACCACGCCGGAAGACACCGCGCCCACCGCCAGCAGGATCACCCCGCACACGGCCGCCAGCACATTGCCGGAACTGGCCAGCCAGTACGCCGGGAACACCGCGACGATCACCCACAGGCCGGTCAGGCCGATGGTCCGGCGTCGGCCGAAGCGGTCGGCGAAGGCCCCGGCGGCCGGGCAGGCACCGGCGGCGAACAGCAGGGCAATGGTCGAGACCATCAGCGACTGGGCCCGGCTCAGGTGACCGACCACTTGCAGGTAGGTGGCGAAGTAGGTGGTGAACATATAGAACGACAGCGCCGTCAGGGAGATGAACGCGCCCAGGCGCAGCATCGCGCCTTTCTGCTGGGCCAGGGTTTCCCGCAGCGGCGAATGGGCATGTTCCTTCTGTTCGGCCATTGCCAGGCGGAAGGCCGGGGTTTCCTCCATGCGCCAGCGCAGGTAGAGGCCGACGATGCCCAGCGGTGCGGCCACCAGGAAGGGTACGCGCCAGCCCCACTGCGCCATGGCTTCGGCGGGCAGGTTGGCTTCCAGCAGGTAGGCGATCACCGCGGCGCTGGCGAAGGCGGAGAAGGTCGATACCGGCAGGAAGCTGCCGTACCAGCCGCGACGATGATCCGGCGCATGCTCCATGACATAGGCGCAGGCCCCGGCGTATTCGCCGCCGGCGGAAAAGCCCTGGACGCAGCGGGTCAGGGTCAGCAGCACGGGGGCCAGCAGGCCGATGCTGGCATAGGTCGGCAGCAGGCCGATCACGGTGGTGGCGGCGGCCATCATCAACACGGTGATCGACAGCACCCGCTTGCGCCCCAGGCGATCGCCCAGCGCGCCGAACACGATGCCGCCGAGGGGGCGCAGGGCGAAGGCCACGGCGAACACGGCGAAGGTCTGCAGCAAGGCGGCGTTGGGGTCATCGCTGGAGAAGAACTGCTTGGCGATGGTGGTGGCGAGAAAACCGTAGACGGCAAAGTCGAACCACTCGACGAAGTTGCCCACGGCCGCGGCGGCGGTCACTTTACGCAAGGTAGCGGGGGATACGCTGAGGGTTTCGTGCATGACCGGTGTTCTCCAGGGAAATTGCAGCAGCGCGAATGGGGTTTTGCGCACGATGCAAGGGGCTGGCGCCGGTCGGCAAGGTGGGTGTCTTGAACGGGATGGTGGGGGTCGTATTGGGTGAGGGTCCAGGCAGGAGGTTCCATGGTGGCGGGCAAGCAGATTGATGTTGTGGCTGCTGGCCTCATCGTCGGCAAGCCGACTCCCACAGGGTTCTGGGCCGGCCACGGTATCCGTGCTCGACGCGGTCCCTGTGGGAGCTGGCGTTGCCAGCGATGCGGCCCGCTAGAACAACACAGTCCAGCAAGATCGATGTCGAGGCTGATGGCCTCATCGTCGGCA
>NZ_JBMDIJ010000147.1:0-7270 GCF_057808595.1 Pseudomonas sp. FG98
CAAGGTTCAGCGGTGTACGCGATACCTGTGGGAGCCGGCGTTGCCGGCGATGAGGTCAGGGCAGTCAACCCATCATTCAGAACCGATAATCCAGGCTCATCAGCACATTGCGCGGATCGCCATAGAAGTTGTGGTCATAGTCGATGGCCTTGTAGTAACGCCGGTCGAACACATTGTTGAGGTTCAGCGCCGCCGTCAGGTGCTCGTCGAAGTCATAGGCCAGCCGCGCGTTCCACACCGCATAGCCGCCTTGTTCGCGGCCGTAGTAGCCATAGCCTGCCGCCCGGCTCTGGGCATTGACCCCGCCGCCGACCGAAAGCTGCTTGAGCTCGCCCGGCAAGCGATAGTTGGCCCAGGTGCGCAGGATATGCTTCGGCGTATCGGTGGTACCGGTGATGTTTGCCGCGGTGGTCGCTGGCTCTTCGTCCAGATACTTGATCAGGTTCAGGGTGTAGGCCGCATACAGCTCCAGCCCCTCGGCCGCCTCGCCGGCAATCTCCGCCTCGAAGCCACGGCTGCGGATGGTCCCCGACGGTACATAGCAGGTGCCGCCGCACATGGCCGTGGCCGTCGCCGAGTCCACTGCCGAATCCACCAGGCCGATGTTGTCCTGTTCCATCTGGTACAGGGCCAGGCTGGTGTTCAGGCGCCCGCCGGCGTGCTCGCCCTTGAGGCCGATTTCATAGCTGCTGCCGGTGCGCGCTTCGAGGATGGCGCCGGCGGCGGTGCGCTGGGTCTGCGGCTTGAAGATCTCGGTGTAGCTGGCGTAGGCGTTCCACTCGTCGTTCAGGGCATAGACCAGGCCGGCGTAGGGCGTCAGTTTGTCGCTCTTGCGTGCTTCGGCGCGGCTGACGCCCCACGGCCCGTCGGAGTCGAACACGGTGCGGAAGCTGGACAGGCGGCTGCCGAGGATCAGCGACAGGCGCTCGCTCAACTGGTAGTCACCCACCGCGTAAAGGCCTTTCTGGGTCGAGGTATAGCCGTCGTCCCATTTGTTGGCGGCATAGATCGAGGCATCGCTGGGCTCGTCGGCGCTGGGCACGTAGCTGAACACGTTGAGCGGCCGCACCACGTTGTAGCGCGCGCCCCAGACATCATGGCTTTTCAGGCGCGAGTAGTTGCCGCCGACGGTCACCCCCAGGCGCCGGTCGAACAGTTGCAGGTCGCCGGTGACGTTCAGGTCGCCGCCCCAGTGCTCGGAGAAGTAGTCGAAGGCATAGGCATCGCCGGAAAAACCACTGGCCGAGTCGATGCGACCCCGTCGTTGCAGGTACTTGAAGTCGTTGAACTCGCGGACATTGACCAGGCTGCCCTTGAGCTTCCAGTTGTCGTCCAGTTGCTGGGTCAGGTCCAGGTAGTAGCTGTCCTGGCGCTTGTCCCAGCTGTCCCATTGGGTCCCCAGGTAGGTCGAGCGGCCGAAGTGCGGCATGCTGCCGTCGCTGTAGTTGGGCAGGCCCATGGTGTAGGGCGTGGCGTCGGTGCGTTCGTGGCTGTAGCCCAGGCCCAGGGTGGTGCTGTCGCTCAGGTCGAAGTCCAGCGCGGCATACCAGGTCTGGTTGTCGGCACCCACTTCGTCGACGAACGAGCCGGTGGTGTCGTAGTCCGCCACCAGTCGCCCGCGCAGGCGGCCTTCGCTGTCCAGTGGGCCGGCGGTATCCAGTTGCGCGCCGTAGTGATCCCAGGAGCCGGCCTTGGCCGAGAGATGGGTTTGCGCCGTGGCGGTCGGGCGCTTGCGCACCAGGTTCACCGCGCCGGACGGATCGCCGCCGCCTTCCAGCAGGCCTTGCGGGCCGCGCAGCACTTCGACCCGGTCGTAGATCGCGGTCTGCCCGCTGAAGCTGGAGCCACGGGCATAGAGCTGGCGCTCCAGCGGTACGCCGTCGTACTGGAAGCTGTTGAGGAAGAAACCGCGGGAGTAGAACTGGCTGCCGGTGAAGGACGGCACCACGGTGATCCCCGGCGTTTGCCCGAGGGCCTCGGTGACCGAGCGCAGGTTCTGTTCATCCATGCGCTCGCGGGTTACCACGCTGACCGCCTGGGGAATGTCCTTGACCCGCTTGTCGCCCTTGCCGATGGAGGTCACCGGCGAGGTGAAGGAGCCGCTGCCTTCGGTCGTCGCCGAGTCGCGGCGGGCATCGATGGTGGTCGCCCCCAGTTCCAGGGTCGAGCCGCCCTGAGGTGCGGGTTGCAGCAGGTAGCGATTGTCGCCGATGGCCTGGGCATCGAGGCCGCTGCCGCCGAGCAGGATCGCCAGCGCCTGGGGCACCGGGTAGCTGCCGCGCAGGGCGTTGGCGCGCTTGCCCTCGGTCAGGCGGGTATCACCGCTGAGGTAGATGCCCGCCTGCTCGGCGAACTGGTTGAGGCGGGCACTGAGCGGGCCGGCAGGGATATCGAAGCTTTGCACGCGGTGCTGTTCGGCGGCGTGGGCGGCCAGGCCGGGCATGACCAGGGCCGGCAGCGCCAGGGCCATGGCCAGGGCGAGCGGATCGAGACGAAGGCGGGACGATGACGACATGCTGGGTTCCTTGAAAAAAGTCGTGATGCAGTTGCTACTGGCTTGAATCGAGCGAGTCGAAAAAACCGGAAAGGCAAATGCGAATTTTTTTCAGGAGCTCATCCGGCGGCGGCTTCCAGCGGTTCGATGCTGACCCACCAGGGCAGGCGGCGATGGACTTTGACCGGCAAGGTGCGTTCAAGCATGGCCAGGGCCTGGTCGGTATCGTGCAGGGGGAAGGTGCCCATGATCTTCAGGTGGCGCAGCGCCGGATCGAGCCCCAGGTAACCGCGCCGGTAGCGGCCCAGTTCGGCAACGAAGCGGCTCAGCTCGATGTCCTCGGCCAGCAGCACGCCGCGGCTCCAGGCCTCGCGGGCGGGGGAGGCGGGCAGTGGCGCAGTGAAGGCCCGGGCGTCGAAGCTGATCGCCGAGCCGGCCGCCACTTCCTGCTGCGCCGACGACTCGGCACAGCGGGCGAGCACCCGTCCTTCGAACACTTCCAGATGGGTGATGCGATCTTCCAGGGCCACGCTGAAACGCGTGCCCAGCGGTTGCAGGTTGCCCTGGGCGGTGTGCAGCAGCAGCGGACGCGGATCGCCGGCGGTACTGACCAGTACCTCGCCGCGATACAGGTGCAGGATTCGCTGCCGATCATCGAAGCGCACGTCCACGGCACTGTCGCTGGCCAGCCACAGGCGCGTGCCGTCGGCCAGGCGCTGCTCGACGATCTGGCCGACCGTGCTGCGCAGGTCGGCCTGCCAGGCCAGCAGCGGCTCGCGCAGCAACGGACGCCAGGCCAGGGCACCGAGGAAACCGACGCTGCCGATTGCCGCCAGGCCGCGCATCAGGCGGCGCCGCTCGATGCCCTGGCGGCGCAGTTGGTCGAGGGTCTGGCCGGCATTCTCGGCATCGTCGTGCAACGGTGCGAAGCGCTGGCTGACCCGTTCGACGAACTGCCAGGCCTGGCGGTGCTGCTCGTGCTGTCCATGCCATTGCTGCCAGGCCTGGCGCAGGTCACGGTCATCGGGCTGGCCGGCCAGTTGCGCGTACCAGTCGGCGGCCTGTTGCAGGATGGCGTGGTCGGGTGGGCTGTTGTTCACGTCAGCGCCGCGTCCAGTTCGGCTTCCAGCAGCATGCACTGGAACATCGCCTTGGCCATGTAGCTGGTCACCGTGCGCTCGCTGATGCCCATGCGCTCGGCGATGGCGCGATAGCCCAGGCCGTGCAGTTGGGCGAGGAGGAAGGCTTCGGCCACCGGCGCCGGCAGTTTCTCCAGCATGGCCTGCACCTGGCCCAGGGCTTCGAGGACCATGGCCTGGTGTTCTTCGCTGGGCATGCAGGCCTCGGGGCGGTTGGCCAGGGTCTCCAGCCAGGCCTGTTCGACCCGTCGACGCCGCCAGAAATCCACGCACACATTGCGCGACACCGAGCCCAGCCAGGCGCGGGCATGGGCATCGCTGGGAAATTCCCGAGGCTGGGCGAGCAGGCGGACAAACACGTCATGGGCCAGCTCGGCGGCATCGCTGGCGTTGCCCAGCTTGCGCCTGAGCAGGGAACGGACCCAGCCGTGGTGCTCCTGGTAGAGCCAGCCGACATCGGAAGGCGAGGGGGATCGAGGCATGGAGGACAATGCACTGTGATATCAAATGTGAATTGTTCTCGATAATACGTTGATAGCACCGTGCCGCACAATCGGCGCGGTGGCAACGAGGTGCAAGCGTCTGGCAGGGACAAGCAAGCGGCATGGGGACTGGACGTGGATACTGAGCCTGCCCCCTCTGGTAGGTCCCTTTGGGTGCGACGGCAATATCTTCATATCTGCGCTACGTTTGAACCGCCAGTAGGGTTACTGGCGGTTTTTTTTCGCCTGGTCTTTATGTCGTTCACCAGGGCCTCATCGCTGGCAAGCCAGCTCCCACAAGGACTGCGCCGGGCACAGATCCCATGGTCGGACCTGCACCCTGTGGGAGCCGGCTTGCCGGCGATGAGGCCATTGGCAGCAACCCAAAGAGCGGTTCCTTGCTAACCGTTCGCCCGCTTCCCCTGCGCCTGCTGCGCCACCAGGTTGCGGATGCGCGGCAACAGTTCCTGCCCGTATTCCACCGCATCGCGCAGCTGATCGAAGCCACGGAACAGGAAGGTAGTCACGCCAAGGTTGTAATACTCCAGCGCCGCCTCCGCGACCTGATCCGGCGTGCCCACCAGCGAAGTGGAGTTGCCTGCGGCGCCGGTCAGTGCGGCGATGGCGGTCCACAGGCGCTTGTCGTGCACCACCTTCTGGCTGGCCAGCTCCACCAAACGCGAGGAGCCGACGTTGTTCTTGCCCACGTTCAGCTCGCGGCGCTTGCCGGCACGCTGCTCGTGCAGCACCTTGGCGTCCGCCAGGATCCGCTCGGCCCGGGCCCAGGCTTCGTCTTCGGTAGCACCCAGGATCGGCCGCAGCGACAGACTGAAGCGAATGTGCTTCTCCCGCCCATACTTGGCCGCTGCCCGGCGGACCTTGGCGATGCGTTCGCGTACCTGCTCCAGCGGCTCGCCCCACATCATGTAGACGTCGGCATGCTTGGCCGCCACTTCCACGGCGGCATCCGAGGCGCCGGAGAAGTAGATCGGGATATGCGGCTTCTGCAGCGGCTTGACCAGGGTCAGGTTGTCCTGCACGCGGTAGTGCGTCCCTTCGTGGCTGAACGGCTGGGTCGAGCTCCAGACCTGCTTGGCCACGTCCAGGTACTCCTCGGTACGGGCATAGCGCGCATCCTTGTCGATGAAGTCGCCGTCGCGCTGCAGGTCGCCGCTGTCGCTGCCGGTGATCACGTTGATCGAGGCGCGCCCGCGGCTGAGCTGGTCGAGGGTGGCGAACTGGCGGGCGGCGAAGGTCGGTGCCTGGAAGCCCGGACGGTGGGCGACCAGCAGGCCGAGCTTCTCTGTGTAGGCGGCGACATGGCTGGCGATGATCAGCGAGTCCGCGGCGCTGGTGGCAACCGCCAGCAGCGCCTTGTCGAAGCCGCCGTATTCCTGGGCCTGGGCGAAGGCCTTGATGAACTCGAGGTCAACACCCGGACCACGTGGGGCCTGGGATTCGCTGGCTTCCTGGGGGCCGATCAGGCCGATGAATTCTAGGGTCATGAAACAGGTTCCTTGGGTGAGTGGGGCGGTTCAGGCGACCGCTTCCTGGGTGCGACGCAAGGTATGGCGGTTGTCTGGCACGGCGAGGCCGAAGTTGTCGCGCAGGGTCTGGCCTTCATATTCGCGGCGCAGCAGGCCACGCTCCTGAAGGACCGGCACCACCAGCTCGGTAAAGCGTTGCAGGCCATCCGGCAGCAGCGAATTGATGATGAAACCGTCCGCCGCCTCGTGTTCGAACCAGTCCTGCACGGCGTTGGCCACTTCTTCGGCGGTGCCGACGAAATCGCGCTTCGGCGCGGAGAAGCGCAGGGCCACCTGGCGCAGGGTCAGGCCTTCCTCGCGGGCGATGCGCTTGAGCTGGTCGGACGAGCCCTTGTGGCTCTGGCTGCCGAGATCGCCGAGGTCGGGGAAGGGCGCGTCGAGGTCATGGCCGCTGAAGTCGTAGTCGTTGAACGGCCGGCCGAGGGCCACCAGCGCGTCGTCGATGCTGACCAGTTCGGCCGCCTGCTGGTAGCGGCGCTCGGCGTCCTCGGCATCGACGCCGACGATGGGGCGGATGCCCGGCAGGATGAACAACTGGTCCGGGTTGCGGCCGAAATTGCGCGCGCGTTGCTTGAGGTCCTGGTAGTAAGCCCGGGCGTCGCTGAAGCCCTCGGGACTGACGAAGATCGCATCGGCCTGGCGTGCGGCGAAGTTGCGCCCGTCCTCGGAGGTGCCGGCCTGGAAGATCAGCGGCTGGCCCTGGCGCGAGCGGGCGATGTTCAGCGGGCCCTTGACCTTGAAGAACTCGCCCTGGTGGTTGAGGGCGTGGAGCTTGTCCGGATCGAAGAACTCGCCGCTCTGTTTGTCGCGGGTGAAGGCGTCGTCCTCCCAGGAGTCCCACAGGCCCTGGACCACCTGCACGTGTTCCTTGGCAATCCGATAGCGCTCGGCATGGGGCGGATGCTCGGCCTTGCCGAAGTTGTCGGCGGTGCCGGACAGCCACGAGGTGACCACGTTCCAGCCGGCGCGACCGCCGCTGATATGGTCCAGCGAGGCCAGTTGGCGGGCGACCTGGAACGGTTCGGTGTAGCTGACGGTGATGGTCGCCACCAGGCCGATATGCTCGGTCACCGCGGCCAGCGCCGAGAGGATGGTCAGCGGCTCGAAGCGATTGAGGTAGTGCGGGCTGGACTTGGCGTGGATATGCAGGCTGTCGGCGATAAAAGCGAAGTCGAATTTCGCCCCCTCGGCCAGTTGCGCCTGCTGCTTGTAGAAACCGAAGTTGACGCTGGCATCGGCCAGCGCATCGGGATGGCGCCACTCGCCCCAGCCGTGGCCGACACCGTGGATCATTGCGCCGAGTTTGATCTGTCGTTTGCTCATGCTTCGCTCCCGAGGAGAAGTGGGACGAAGCGCGGGAAGGAGTCCCGGCTTCAGTCGTCGATAACGGCCTCCGCCAGGAAAGGGGTCGGTCTGTGGGTTAGACCTTAAGCTGTAGAAGCGGGTGCTGTGAAAGCACATTTTCTTCTATGCTAATTATGTAATTTATGCATTTTAAAATTGATTGATATCAATAAATTGAATTTAAGGCTTTGTCATGATCTCTGTGGTTCGCCGGACCCTGTGGGAGCAGGTTCACCGGGACGCCGGACCGCCGCGATTGCAATG
>NZ_JBMDIJ010000148.1:0-7197 GCF_057808595.1 Pseudomonas sp. FG98
CACCGATCTCCGACTTTCTTGTAGGCAATTTCCCAAGCATACTCCCCGACCCTGCCTGGTGGTTGCGTCATGTGGAAACGCTGCCTAGTCTGCGTCGGTCGTCGCCAAATCGACGACACGGATTAGCAGTCCGTTTTCAACGCATTCCCTCCAGCAACCTTTTATGGCGGCTGTATGTGTGGGCACCTTCGGGTGCGCCGGGTTTGCTCGTTGACCGGTCTGCTAACCCACATACAGTCGCCACCCGTCGTTTAGCAGCGCGTGTGGCCAACTCCATTTCCAACGAGTTACACACCATGAAAAAACTTGTCCCCGATCCACCCCCAGCCCTGTGCGTCGGCCCTGGCCTGTCCCATGAGGAAGCCATCACCAAGGCCGCCGAACACCTGACCCGAGCCATCCTGCAAACCGCCTATCTCCCCGATCCACCCGATGCCCGGCACCGCGAATCGCTCAGCAGCGCCGTGCTGAACATGCGGATCGCAAAGGCATTGCTGGCGATGGCAACGGCGGCTTCACCGGTGACCATTCCGGTATGAAAAAAACCGCGGAGCAATGCTCCGCGGCTTTCTCGTGTCTAGCGATTCCGCCTCAGAAGAACCGCGTAATGCTCACCTTGGCATTGCGCCCGGTGCTGTACACGTTGTCGTCGCTGAGCATCGGTGCGTAATCGCGGTTGAACATGTTGTCCAGGGTGAAGTTGACCTCGGTGCCCTTCAGGTATTGCTGCTGCGGTTTCCAGCTGGCGAACAGGCCCTGGACGTTGTAGGCGTCGTTGGCGCGGTGGTCCCAGGCGCTGTCGCCCAGGGCGCTGCCCATGTAGCCCGGCGGGTACTTGTCGCTGGGCAGGCGGTCGGTCTGGCGTACCCACAGGCCTTTCCAGCCCACCACCATGTCCCACTCGGGAATCTTCACGCCCAGGCGCGCCACCCATTTCGGTGCCGGTACGTCACGCGCCCAGACATCCGGGCCCCAGGGGTTGTTGTAGGCGCCTTCGTGCTTGCCGGTCATCCAGGTGTAGGACAGGGTGCCGAACAGGTAGGTCGAATCGTAGAAGCTTTCCGCCTCGAAGCCCTTGTAGGTCACGCCCTTGAGGTTGCGGTAGTTGCCGATCAGGTAGTTGCCGCAGGTGTCGCTGATGCTGCCGCCGACGACGGTCTGCGCCTGGCACTCGAAGCCGAGGTTCTTGAAGATCTCGTCCTTGACCTTGTTGTGGAACAGGGTGGTACGCACTTGCAGGTTGTCGTCGGCGAAGACCAGTCCGGAGAAGTCGGTGACGTTACCCAGGCGCAAGGCGGTGATGCGCTCCGGGTCGAGGTTGCGGCTGGTGGCGCTACGCGAGCTGACCGCGCTTTGTACTTCGTATTGCTCGTCGATGACCGGCGCACGCCAGGTCTTCGAGTAGTCGGCGAAGAAGGCGACATCGTCGGTGGCACGCCAGAACAGCGCCAGGCGCGGCGACCAGCCGGTGTAGGTCTTGGCGCTGTAGTCATGCCCGGCCGAGGCGACGTTGTAGAACGGCGCGTCGTTCTTCTCGCCGCGGTTGCGCACATGGTCGTAGCGCAGCGACGGAGTGATGGTTACCTGGCCAATCGTGATGGCGTCCTGCACGTAGGCGCTGTTGGTGTCCACCTTGCCGTGGGGCATGAAGTTCGGCTGGAAGTGGCCGTAGTTATAGGCGGCCGTGTTCTGCGCGGTGCCCGGCATCCACATTTCGGTTTCGCGGGCGTGGCGGTGCAGTTCGACGCCGGTGGTCAGCGAGTGCTCCAGCACGCCGGTACTGAACTGGGCGGTGTTGCGCACTTCGAAGTTGCGGTCCTTGTACTCGGTCTCCATGCGCCGGCCACCGGTGGTCAGCTGGAAGAAGGCATTCGGCCCGCGTTCGTCGGTCTGTTCGACATCGGACTCGGAGTACTTCACTTCCAGGTTGACCAGCGGGTTGTCCAGCGGCTGGAAGCGGTATTTGGCCGACCAGGTGGTGTCGATGGTTTCGCGGTGGGCGAGGAAGCGCAGCATGGCCTGCTCGTAGCCATAGCGATCGATATTGGCCTTGGTCGGTGGTGTCGAGTAGTTGGTCGACGAGTAACGGGTCATGCGCTGGTTGTTCGAGCGCGAGTAGGACAGGCCGAGGGACTGTTCGTCGGTGAGCTGGACGTTCAGCTTGAACAGGCCGCCTTCCAGGTCCTGGGCGCTATTGGGCAGGCGCTTGGGGTTGATCGGGTAGGTCTTGCTGTCGCCGGGCAGGGACGAGGCCAGCTTGAAGTCGTCGCCGTCGCGCTTGGTCAGATAGACCAGGCCGTCGATGCGGCGGTCTTCGGTGCGACCGAAGACCGCGCCGCTGTAGACCTGCTGATGGTCGTTGCTGGAGTAGCCGTACTTGAGCATGGCACCGGTGTCGCGGCCTTCCTGCAGCAGGTCGGGGGCGTCCTTGGTGGTCATGTTCACGCTACCGGCCAGGCCGGCGTTGCCGACGAAGGGCGAGTGCGGGCCTTTCTCCACTTCGATGCTCTTGATCAGCTCCGGCTCGACGAACATGGTGCCTTGCTGATAGCGCTCGAAGCCGGTCTTGGTGGCGCCGTCGACGGTCAGTTGCACGTCCTCGGCGTCGCCCATGCCCCAGATATTGATCTTCTGTCCGCCGGGCATCATCGAGCCGGCCATTTCCACGCCGGGCAGGGTGCTCAGCAGGGACGGGACGTTGTTTGCCTGTTCGCGGTCGATATCGCGCTGGGTCAGGGTCGAGCGGCCGACGGTTGCGGGGGTGACCTGCTCGCCGTCGCCGACGATGCTCATGGCGCCGAGCTGGATGCTGGTGTTGGCGTTACCGGGGGGAGTGGATTCGCTTTCCCTGGGACGCACCACGTAGGTGTTGCCGACCTTGACCAGGGTGAAGCGGCTGCTGGCCAGCAGCCGGGCGATGGCTTCCTCGGCGCTGAACTGGCCGCTCAGGGCGGGCGCGGAGACATTGCGCAGCAGGTTCTCGTCGAACAGCAGTTGCACCTTGGTCTGCTGCGCCACCTGGCTCAGCGAGGTCGCCAGCGGCTGCGCCGGCAGTTGCAGCTGCACCGGCGCCGCCTGGGCCTGAAGGCTCAGGGCCAGGCACACGGCAAGCAGCGATGGGCGGGCTGACAACGGCTTGAAAGCTCGAAACATGAATTCCCCCAAGTACGGCCAAAGGCCAAAAAAAGACGGTATTGACGGCGCAGTCGGGGAGGAAGACGCGGGACGGAGAGAAACCCTCACCTGCGAATGAAAAATATTCTCAAGTTTCTGAATGCCTGGTTGAAGCTGATGGCCTCATCGCCGGCAATGCCGGCTCCCACAGGGTTTGCAGTGGTCTGGTTATCTCACTTGCGCTCGATGCGCATGCGCCCATCCGCCAGGGCCACGGTCTTCACCGGCAGCAACGCCGGCAGGGCATTGAGCAGGGCGTCGGGATCATGCACGTCGAGGTTGCCGGAGACCTTGTACCCGGCCAGTGCCGGATCGGCCAGCAGCACCGCCGCTGGGCGATACAGCGATAGCTCGTCCACCAGGCTGGCCAGTTCGCGGTTGCGGAACGACACATGCCCGCTGCGCCAGTCCGCTACTTCCGCGTCGCTGAGGGTCTGCCGGTTGAGGTCGCCACGGGCCAGGTTGTACACCGCCCGTTCGCGGGCGCCGAGCAACAGCGGCTCGCGCCGTTCGCCCGGGGTTTCGAAGGCGACCAGGCCATGGGACACGCTGAGCACCAGCTCGCGCTGGCCACGGCGCAGGTCGAAGGCGGTACCGACCACCCGCACCCGTGCGGTGCCGGCATCGACGAACAGCGGTCGTTCCTTGTCCGGCGCCACGTCCAGGTACACCTGACCTTGTTGCAGATGGACCAGGCGCCGCTCGGCGTTGAAGTCGATGCTCAGGCGGGTATTGGCGTTGAGCTGCAAGCGAGTGCCGTCGGGCAAGGTCACGCTGCTGGGTTGCCCGTCCTGGCTGGCCAGGTGGCGCTGGATTGGCGTCGCGGTGCTCCCCAGGTTGCCGGCGAGCAGGGCACAGACCAGGGCCGCCGCGGTCGCCAGCGTGGGGCGCCAGTAGCCGGTGCGGCGCGGTTGCAACGGCACCGGTTTGTTCAATTCCTTCAGCGCGGCGAGGTCGTCCCAGAGTTGTTCGAACTGCTGGTAGGCCTGGGCGTTGGCGGGGTGTTCCAGCCACTGGGCGAAGGCCTTGCGCGAGGCCCGCGAGCGATCGTTGCGGTTGCGTGTGAACCAGCTCGCCGCCTGGGCGTCGACCGAACGGCTGTCCATGTCAGGTAGGGTCATTCCGGTTGCTCCGCAACGTTGTCACTGTCCAGGCGCTGTTTGCAGTACAGGAGCGCAGCGGCAACGTGCTTTTCCACCATGCTGACGGAAATCCCCATGCGTTCACTGATCTGCGCCTGACTCAAACCTTCGAAGCGGTGCAGCATAAGGGCTTCGCGGCGGCGCGGCGAGAGTTCGGCCAGGACAATTTTCAGATGCTCCAGGCGTTGCAGGCGCTGCGCCCCGTCCAGCGGGTCGGAACCGGGGGCCTCGCTGGCGCGCTCGTCCTCGCGGCTATCGGTCTGCTCATCGAGCACTTCATGACGGACTTTCTGCCGCCGCCAGTGATCACGCAGCAGGTTGCGCGCCATCTGGAACAGGAACGCCCGCGGCTGCTCGACCCGCGCCTTGTCGCGGTAACCCAGCCATTGGGTGAAGACATCCTGGGTCATGTCCGCAGCATCGCTGGCGTTGTCCGTGCGCTTGCGCAGGAAATGCAGGATATCGGTATAGAAACCGTGACAGGCGTCCTGCGCGAGGCGGTCGGGTTTGGGGCGCTGCATGCGAGCTTTCCAGGAGATGCCGGGAGAGAAAGGTCGCGAATGTTATCGAGAATTATTGTTATTTGCTACAGGCTATCACTGTCCCTTTGCCATCAGCGGCGTCGACGGGTGATCGGCGCAGGGGCCGGCACATTGAGTTCGGCACGGCCCAGCGGGTGGCTGCTGGCATCGAAGAAATGCAGGGCGATTCCCGGCGTTTCCTCGAAGATGCGCGCGTAATGCTGCTTCTGGCTGACGATGGCAGCGTCGCTCAGCGGCAGGATGGCAATGGCCAGGTGGGACGGATGAGCTTGCTGGATGGCGCGCAGCAGGTGACGGTCGGCGCGGTCGAGGTGATGGCCGAACAGGCACAGGCCCTCGCTGTGCCGGGCGAGGGCGGCGTAGCTCCAGGTCAGGTAATCGGAGCTGCGGATGGCGCGCAGCTTGTGCTCGCTGCTGCACTCGTTGACGAACAGCGGTACATCGCCAGGAGTGTTGATGGCGAAGCCGTCGAGCAACTGGCTGCCCTCGGCGGCACGCAGGCGCGTGCCGCCGTTTTCGGTGCGCAGCAGGTGCAGGCCGCCGTGCAGGTAGTGCAGGCGGGTGCCACCGCCCTGGGTGCGGCTGACGTCGAAGTGGCCCTCTTCATCGAACAGCGCCTGGAAGCCTTGCGGGTCGTGGTTGACCGCCCAGTGGCAGAGCAGGTCGTAATTGCCGCTGAACACGCTGCGGTAGTTGCGCAGTTCGGCATTGATCGCCGCCAGGGTCGTGCCCGGCAACAGCTTCCATGGAATATGTACGCTGCGCACGGCGTGGATCAGCGCTTCCTTGATCGCGTAGTAGCGGTTCAGCGGCGCCGAGGAGCCGATCGCCAGGGCGGCGTTGACCCGCACCGTGGTGTTGAGGGCACTGAGCACCGGTTCGAACAGTTCGCTGCCAAGGGATTTGAACAGCGCCTGGTCGCTCACCCCCAGCGGCTTGTTGCGTACCCGCTGGGCGATCTCGAACAGCGAGAAGTAGCTGAATGGCCGCCAGATTGCCCGGCTGGCGCCATTGCCCAGCAGCAGGCCGGTGCACGGATGGCGGGCGGCGAGGTCTGTCCAGGAGGCGAGGGAGGCGTCTGCTTCGGCGGTCATGGCGTGTCTCGTAGGAATCTGTTGCAAATCGGCAGGGCGCGACTTTAGCACGTCACGGGTTGTCATCCGGGAGGGCGACTATGCTTCGGGCCGGTTTTTACAAGGAGAGCTATCCCAATGCCATTCAAGGAAATCTGCCTGGGCCTTGCCCTGTTCGCCGTGGTCGCCCAGGCCCAGGCGGCCGACGGTGCCGCGCTGGCCAAGGCGCAAGGCATTCCCCATCCTGCAGTGATCGCCCATCGCGGCGCCTCTCATGACGTACCGGAGTCCACCGTGCCGGCCTACCAGGTGGCTCGCGACCTGGGCGCCGACTATCTGGAACTGGACCTGCAACGCAGTCGCGACGGCGTGCTGGTGGTGGTCCACGACGACGACCTGAGCCGCACCAGCGACGTGGCCGAGCGCTTTCCCGAGCGCAAGGCCAGCCCGGTCAGCGCCTTCACCCTGGCCGAGCTGAAATCCCTGGATGCCGGCAGCTGGTTCAATCGCGCCTATCCCGAGCGGGCGCGACCGGCTTTCGCCGGGCTGAAGATCCTCACTCTCGACGAGGTGCTGGATATCGCCGAAGGCAACCCGGCACACAAGCCCGGCCTGTACATCGAGACCAAGGTGCCGAGCCAGTTCCCCGGTATCGAGCAGGACCTGCAGCGCGCCCTGGCAAAACGCGGCTGGCTCGACCAGCCGGGGCGGGTGGTGTTGCAGAGTTTCGACCGCGACAGCCTGGCCCTGCTGCACAAGGCCATGCCGCAAGTGCCGAAGGTGTTGCTGCTATGGCTGGGCAAGGACCACATCGAACCGGCGCCGGGGCCGACCTTCGCCGACTCCGGCCTGCCCGACAGGGCCGCCTGGTATGCCCGCCAGCAACCGAAGGACCGCGCCGAGTTCGAGCGCTGGCTCGACATTGCCAAACAGGCGGGCGCCGTGGGTATCGGACCTTCCGCCGCGCTGGCCGCAGGCGGCGAGCAAAGCTACGCCGACCTGGTCCAGCCGTGGATGAACGGCCTGGCCCACGACAAGGGCCTGCTGGTGCATGTCTACACCGTCGATGAGCCGGTGGACTTCAAGCGGGTCAGCGAGGCCGGGGTAGATGGCATCTTCAGCAACCGCACGGGGGCCCTGCTGCGCTTCTACGGACGTCCCGCAGCCAGGGACGAGGCGGCGCTGCTAGAAGCCGGTGGCTGGTAAGACCGCGGCATGCACAGTCCCTGTGGGAGCTGGCTTGCCAGCGATAGCGGTGGTGAATTC
>NZ_JBMDIJ010000149.1:0-6942 GCF_057808595.1 Pseudomonas sp. FG98
GCCTCGACGTTGATCTTGCTGGTCGGGCTGTTCTTGCCGGCCTCATCGCTGGCAATGCCAGCTCCCACAGGTTCCTGTGTCGAGCCTGGATCATACGGCCGGCCCGGAACCCTGTGGGAGCCGGCCTTGCCGGCGATGAGGCCGGCAAGTGCAACACTGTGTTCTGCTTACTCCGGAATCACCGCAATCACATCGATTTCCATCAGCCACTCCGCCTGGGCCAGCCCGGCGACCACCAGCCCGGTGGAAATCGGGAACACGCCCTTCAGCCATTTGCCGACTTCGCGGTACACCGGCTCGCGGAAGCGCGGGTCGGTGATGTAGGTGGTGGTCTTGACGATATGGCTGAGGTCCGAGCCGGCTTCCTCAAGCAGTTGCTTGACGTTCTTCATCGCTTGCTCGGCCTGCGCCTGCGGGTTGCCCAGGCCGACCAGGTTGCCTTCGAAGTCGGTACCCACCTGGCCGCGCACATACACGGTGTTGCCTGCACGCACGGCCTGGCACAGGTCATTGTCCAGGGTCTGGTTGGGGTAGGTGGCCTTGGTGTTGAACATGCGGATGCGGGTATGGGTAGGCATCAGTTGACTCCTTCGAGGGCAGCTTTTTCAGACGATGGGGCAGCGGCGACGGACTGGCGCTGGGCCTTGTCCTGGTACGCCAGGTAGGTGCGCTGGGTGGCGATATGGCCGGCGACGTGCTTGGCGTCGTGCCACACCCCCCAGATGAACGAGGATCCACGCCGCGACAGCCATGGCAGGCCAAGGAAGTACACCCCCGGCTCGCTGGACACGCCACGCTGGTGCTGCGGCTTGCCATTGGCGGCGAAGGCATCCACCTGCAGCCAGCTGAAGTCCACGGCGTAGCCGGTGGCCCAGATCACGCTGGTGACGCCGGCCTTGGCCAGGTCCAGTTCCAGCAGCGGATTGGTCATGCATTCCGGGTCGGCCAGGCGCTGGCGGGCTTGCGGTTCTTCCGGCAGGTCGAGGCCGTTGCGTTCGATGTAGGCGTCGGCGGCGTTCAGCAGCGCCAGGTAGTTCTCGTCGCCGAGGCGGATGTTGTCCACCAGGTTGTCCTGGAAACGGGCCACGCCGTTGTCGAACGCCTGGGTCAGGCCGACCAGGGTCATGCCCTGGTGGGCGAGGGCGCGGAAGTCCACGGTGTGGCCGCCGCGGGCACCGCTGACGGCGATGGTCACGTGTTCGCGACCGGGCTTCATGATTTCCGCGTCCCACTCGCCCAGCACGCCGAGCCACCAGCAGAAGTCACGGTTGCGGTAGCTGCGCGGCGGCCGGTCGTGGGCGCCTACCGAAAGGTAGACCTTGCGCCCGGCACGCATCAGTTCATCGGCGATCTGCACGCCGGAGGAGCCGGCACCGACCACCAGCACCGCGCCTTCCGGCAGTTGCTGCGGGTTGAAGTAGGCGGCGGAGTGGATCTGGTGCAGGCCTTCGTCCTTGGGCGCAATGGCCGGAATCACCGGGCGCTGGAACGGACCGGTGGCAGCGACCACGCGGGCAGCGCGAATGGTGCCTTCGCTGGTCTCGATGGTGAAGCCCGGACGGTCGGCATTGCGGCTGACCTTCTTCACCTCGACCCCGGTACGAATCGGCAGGTCGAACTTGCGTACATAGGCTTCGAAGTAGTCGGCGACCTGCTCCTTGCCGGCGAAGGCATCGGCGTCGAGGTCGAATTCCAGGCCGGGGAAGCGGTCATGCCAGACCGGCCCGTTGGCCACCAGCGAGTCCCAGCGGCCGCTGCGCCAGGCTTCGGCGATGCGGTTGCGCTCCAGCACCAGATGCGGCACGCCGAGCTTGCTCAGGTGCTCGCTCATGGCCACGCCGGCCTGGCCGGCGCCGACCACGAGGGTATCGATTTCAAGGTTGTTCAAGGTCATGTGCAGTGCCCCGTTGTTTTCCTGGCGTTGTTGTTCGGTTGCCTGGGGCCAGACTAGGGAAGCGCGGGAAATCGCGAAAATAGTTAATAGCTGGGGCTTGCCGATAAAAAGCCGAGGGTAGTGCCATTGGAAAGAGGTTACGGCTACCCAGCTTTTTCCTTGGCCCTGGCCATAAATCCACTAATTTCCCCGGCCGCCGCCCACCGCCAGAATGCTCTGCACACTCGCCCGTCAAGGAATCCCCACATGACCTTCTCCATCATCGGACGCTGCCCGGAAACCGGCCAGGTCGGCATCGCCATCAGTTCCTCCAGCATCGCCGTCGGCGCCCGTTGCCCCTGGGTGCGGGCCGGGGTCGGCGCGGTGTCGACGCAGAACATCACCTTGCCGGCCCTGGGCCCGCAGATCCTCGACCTGCTGGAGCGCGAGCAGATTCCGCCAGCCGAGGCCCTGGAGCGGGTGCTTGGTGCCAACGGCTGGAGCGAATACCGCCAGGTTACGGTGATCGACCAGCACGGCCAGGTGGCCTTGTTCACCGGCAGCGAAGCCCTCGGCGTACATAACGCGGTGGCCGGCGAACAGTGCGCGGCGGCGGGCAATCTGTTGTCCGGTATCCAGGTGATCGAGGCCATGGTCCAGGCCTTCGAACAGGCCGCCGGGCAGTTGCCGGATCGTCTGCTGGCGGCCATGCACGCAGCGATGGCTGCCGGCGGCGAAGCCGGCCCGGTGCATTCGGCGGCACTGAAGGTAGCCGGCGAACTGACCTGGCCACTGGTGGACCTGCGCGTCGACTGGGCCGACGAAGACCCGATCGGCCAACTGGATGCCCTGTGGCAGGCCTATCGTCCGCAGATGCAGGACTACGTGACTCGCGCCCTCGACCCCACCACCGCGCCTAGCTACGGGGTACCGGGCGATGAGTGAAGCGAGCAGCCGCGATCTGCTGGCGCGCCTGATCGCCTTCCCCACGGTCAGTCGCGATTCCAATCTCGAGTTGATCGCCTTTATCCGCGATTACCTGGCCGGCCACGGCGTCGACAGCGAACTGTTTCTCAACGACGAGGGCACCAAGGCCAACCTGTTCGCCAGCATCGGCCCGCAGATCGCGGGCGGCGTGGTGCTGTCCGGGCATACCGACGTGGTGCCGGTGGACGGCCAGGCGTGGACGGTCGAGCCCTTTGTCATGAGCGAGCAGGACGGCCGCCTGTACGGCCGTGGTGCCGCCGACATGAAGGGCTTTATCGCCTGCGTGCTGGCCGCGGTACCGGCCTTCGTCGCCGCGCCGTTGCGCAGGCCGGTGCACCTGGCGTTTTCCTATGACGAAGAGGTCGGCTGCCTGGGTGTGCGCTCTATGCTTGCCGCCCTGGAGCAGCGCCCGCACAAGCCGGCCCTGTGCCTGATCGGCGAACCCACCGAGCTCAAGCCGGTGCTCGGCCACAAGGGCAAGCTGGCGATGCGTTGCCAGGTGCACGGCGCGGCCTGTCACTCGGCCTATGCGCCCTATGGCGTAAACGCCATCGAATACGCCGCGCGGCTGATCGGCAAGCTGGGAGAGATCGGCGAGCGACTGGCCGAGCCTGAACTGCATGACGAGCGCTTCGACCCGCCGTTCTCCACGGTGCAGACGGGAGTGATCAAGGGCGGTCGGGCACTGAACATCGTCCCGGCAGAGTGTGAATTCGACTTCGAGGTCCGCGCCTTGCCGGGCTTCGATGCCGGGGTCGTCGCGGATGAACTGCAGCGTTTCGCCGCCGCCGAGCTGGTGCCGAAGATGCAGGCGGTCAAGGCCGACACCGGGATCAGCCTGAAGCCCTTGAGCGCCTATCCGGGGCTGGCCACGCCGGCGGACAGCGAAGCGGCCAGGGTGCTGGCGTTGCTCAGCGGTTCGGAGGATTTTGGCACGGTGGCCTTCGGCACCGAGGGCGGGCTGTTCGAGCAGGCGGGGATTCCCACGGTGGTCTGCGGGCCGGGGAGCATGGACCAGGGGCACAAGGCTGATGAGTTTGTCACCTTGGGGCAACTGGAGGGGTGTGATGCGATGCTGGGCAGGTTGCTGGAGTATCTGCGTGGCTGACAGGTCGCCCAACCTTCGCGCCGGCTCGGCGCTGCAATAGGCTCGCTCCCACGAAGACCTGTAGGAGTCCGCCTTGCCTTTCAGGCTGCGCTCTCGCGCAGAGAACAGGTCTAAAAGCGACGCGGACCCTGTGGGAGCGGGTTTACCCGCGATTGCCATGGTTAATTCGCTACAGTAATCGCGGGTAAACCCGCTCCCACAAGTGCTCGCGAAGGGCTGCAAAGCAACTCCGAACAGTCTGCTGTCGACTACTGACTGGAAGCCGTCCGGCCCACCGCATTTACCGCTTCCGCTTCGGCACTGAGCAGCAGGCGCCTGGCGGTGACCCGGCCGGACAGTTCGTGCTGGACCTTGGAACTGTCGCCACCGCCTGGCGCGTAACCCCAGGTGACTACCCGGCCGTCCTTGGTCAGGGCGGTGAAGCAGATACCGTTGGAATACAGCGCCCGCACATCGGTCAGTTGCTCGGCTACCGCAGAGGTGTCGCCACCTATTTCCTTGTTTCCCCAGGCAATCACGCTACCGTCTTTGCACAGCGCGGCGAACGCGCTGTTGGCGCCGACCACCTGGATGATGTCCGACGCAGCTTCGGCTTCCGGCGATAGTGATGCTCCCAGGTCCGGATGACCCCAGGCGCGTACCTTGCCAGTGCTCAGGCGTGCGCAGAACGCGCCGTTGGTGGCGCTGACTTCCACCACGTTGGTCAGGCGCGCTATATCATCGGGCACTTGACCAGCCTCGATGTTGTAGGGCCAGGCTTTCACTTCTCCGGATTCGAGCAGGATGCAGAAGGCCATTATGGTGGCGGCAGCGATGGATCTGACGTTGGCGATGCGGGCGATCTCCTCGGGCAGCAGGCCACCGTAGTTGATGTGCCCCCAACTGATCACGCGCGTTGAGCCGGCGCTGGAGCGCAGGGCGGCAAAAGCACCGTGATTGCCCAGCAGGTGGACGATATCGGTGAAGGCCTCCTGGCCCTGGTGCATTTGTCCACCGTAATCCGGATTACCCCACGTCATCGCCTGGCCGGTCTTGCGCAGTGCCGCGAAGGCGAAGGATGCGCCGTAGATGTCGATGTAGTCCTTGTATTGCAGGACTCGGTCTGGCACTGGCACGCAAACGTCCGTCCGCCCCCAGGCAAACAAGTCGCCGTTTCTGTCGCGACCGACGAAGTCCCCGGCATTACTTTGGACCTGAACATAATCACCGTACACAGTAGGGGGTACGCTGCCGTCATCTGAGCCCCCCCAGCAGACCACATTGCCGTCAGTCAAGCGCGCCGCGTAGTCCCAGGCGGTTGCGGAAATCTCCGCCACGTTGTCGATCGCGTCCAGGCGGTCATCCAGTTCTCCACCGAATTCCGCGCTACCCCAAGCAACCAAGTCGATCTTGGGACCGCTTTCGCCCACGATTTCGTCGCGCATCGCGACGCAGGAGCCCCAATAGTTGTTGCTACCGGCGCCGAAGACATTGGCCGGACGGCATTCCCAGGTTTCGCTGCTGCTGCGCACGTAGAGCTTGAGCCCGGGTTTGCTGTCGAACCAATGGGTGCCGACGTTCCATTGTTCCTCGCCCTCGTAGCGCCATTCGGCGAGTACTGGTTTCTGGGTCTCGTCATCCAGTGCAGTGAGCATTCGTAAGGAGGATTTCGGCGGGCGATGGCAGGTGATGCTGGAGCGTGCCCCCATGATCCGCAGCGGCCCTGAGCTTATTTCTTCCCGAGCGCCGACTTTGAAGCGCAGCACTCCGGAAACCTGGCTTACCTCGCCGGGCGTCTCGACCCAGTAGGACAGCTGGATATCCTTGTCGCGATGCTCTTCGACCTGTTCGCGGCTCATATGGAACACCACGTCCTCACCCACCATCGGCGCACTGATGGGGATGAAGTCATCATGGTTGCCGCCGCTGGAGCGCCAGGCCAGGTGCACGGTCTGCCGGTCGTTCATGCCGGGCCAGTGCGGCACGATGATCTCCAGCTCAGCGGGCAAACTGTCCGGATCGAGCACACCATCCACCAGCGCCGGATCGGTCGAAGGCGCCGGTAGCTCGCCCTGGGACTCGCCGACCTTCAGGTGCTCGCGGTCGGATTCCAGTTCCATGCCGATGCTGCGTTTGTACAGCCGGTAGTAGACCTGCACCGTGCCGCCGTCCAAGGGCGCGATGGCCTCACTCGGAATGTTGAAGGACATCGGCTGGCCGGCGTCGCCGCCGCTGATATTGCGCGAGTCCTCATGCAGCAGGGTGCTGCCGTTGGCACGGGTGCCGAGCCAGGTGAGGTAGACGATGTCGCCAGCTTCCAGCACATCGCCGGTGATGGTTACTGTGGTTTGCGATAGACCTGGGTCGAGCATGCCGTTCTCGGCATCTTCCACGATCGGTTTGGGCAGCTTCTGTTCAGCCCCGATGAAACTGGCGAAGGCGCGCCTGGACCGACCTGCCGGGGCACCGTCGCGGGTGACGGTGTACGAAGCGACTCCGCGTCCACCACCCAGCACCCGGACATCGCCATTCGGGATGATGAAGGGCATCGCCTGATTAGGCCGGGTTACGGTCTGTGGCTCCGGTGTAAAGGTGATTGGCATGCCTTGGGCGGTGGTGCCGGTCCAGGTCAGGCTGATCTCGTCGCCGACCAGCAGGCCGTTGTTGAAGACCATCACCTGGACCACCAGATCGTCGTCGCCCAGGTCGTCGAGATGGATCACCTCGTAGGGATCGGCGGCCGGATCGGGGTTATCGATCCAGGGCGCATCGAACAGATCTTCACCGACTTCCACCGTGATGGTGGTGCGGATCGACCAGTCGCTGGAGATGTTGTGCACTTCATCGCGCACTCGATAGACCAGGATCAGGTTCTCATCGGCTCCGGCGGCAAGGATGGTGGCTTCGCCGACCAGAATGTCGACTGAACCCGCATCCACTTCGGCCTGGGTCACCTCGTGGACCAGCAACTCGCCGCCCCAGCTCAGGGTGATGC
>NZ_JBMDIJ010000015.1:0-106829 GCF_057808595.1 Pseudomonas sp. FG98
GCATTCGCTGGCAAGCCAGCTCCCACGAGCGCCACCAAATCAATGAGTTATGCATTGATCTGCAGGACAGCGCAGCCCGTAGCGAAGCACTCAGCTCTTGTGCAACTTGCGCATCAACTCCGCCTCGGCCTGGGTCAGGCCGCAGGTCTGGGTCAGTTCGTCAACGCTGGCGCCCATCCCCACCAAGCGTGCCGCCTGAGCGAACGACAGGCTGTTGGGGTCGCGCTGTTCCAGTTGCAGGAGCTTTTCCGGCAGGGGCGACACCGTTGCCCGCAGCTCGTGCAAGGCATCGCCCATGGACACCGACAGGTTCTGGTAATCGTCCAGGCGCTTGTGCAGGTCCTTGATGCGCTGGTCGCGCAGCGCATCACCCTGGGCCTGTTGCGCGGCGATCTCGCGCTGGCGCTTGCTGTAGTTGATGAACAACCAGGCACTGGCTGCCCACAGCACCGCCAGGAATACGACCGCAACCTCCAGAATCAACTCAGATGTTCTCCAGCTCGGACCATTCTTCCTCGGTCATCATCTTGTCCAGCTCGACCAGGATCAGCAGTTCGCCGTTCTTGTTGCACACGCCCTGGATGAACTTGGCCGATTCTTCGTTACCGACGTTCGGCGCGGTTTCCACTTCGGACTGACGCAGGTAGACCACTTCGGCCACGCTGTCGACGAGGATGCCAACTACCTGCTTGTCCGCCTCGATGATGACGATCCGGGTGTTGTCGGTGACATCGCTTGGCACCAGGCCGAAGCGCTGGCGGGTGTCGATCACGGTGACCACGTTGCCGCGCAGGTTGATGATGCCCAGCACGTAGCTCGGTGCACCCGGTACCGGGGCGATCTCGGTGTAGCGCAGCACTTCCTGGACCTGCATCACGTTGATGCCGTAGGACTCGTTGTCCAGGCGGAAGGTAACCCATTGCAGGATCGGATCTTCGGAACCTTGTCCAGACGTCTTTTTCATTCCCCTAACCCTCAAAAACCGCCGTCGGCGGAGTGCTCAGTGCGGTCGCGCGAGCAGGCGCGACCGATCATTTATGTCCCAGCTGCATCTTCTTGACGGCGCCACTGGCGATCAGCTCGGCCAGTTCGGCGACGTCCAGCAATGCACACATGTGTTCTATCACCGTGCCGGCCAGCCATGGCCGCTGGCCACGCTGGGAACGCCACTTGATCTCGCTCGGGTCCAGGCGCAACGAGCGGCTGACCTGGTGAACGGCCAGCCCCCACTCGTAGCCCTGCACCGAAATCACGTACTGCAGGCCTTCGCGGAAATCGTCGCGGTAGCGCTCGGGCATGACCCAGCGCGCGGTGTCGAGCACCTTCAGGTTGCCGGCGTGGCTCGGCAGGATGCCGAGGAACCATTCCGGCTGGCCGAACAGCGGGGTCAGCTCCTGGCCGGCCAGGGCATAGATCGAACCCAGGCACACCAGGGGCACCGCCAGGGTCAGCCCGGCGACATCGAACAGCAGGCATTCGAACGGCTCGGCAGCCCATGACGGGCGGCCGTCCACGCTTTTCGGCGGCTGTGGCGGTGCCGGCAGATGGACTTCCACCAGCGGTTCGACCCGCGGCGGTGCCTCGACCTTGGCCTCTACCACTTCGGCGAGCTTCTCCACCACCGGTTCGACGACAGGCGCCACCTTGAGCGCCGGTGCCGCCACCGGCACACGAATGGGAGCAGGCTCGGCGAAGATCACCGGGGCACTGCGCGCGGCCAGGGTCTCGCGGCGGGCATCGCGGGCCTGCTCTTCGAGTACCGCAGCCTGGAATTCATCCAGCACTTCGCTGGCCTGCGCCACTTCCACCACCGGCGCGGCCACGGCGACCACGGCAGGCGCCGGTGCGACCAGGGTCTCGACGACGATCTCTTCGGTCGCCTCCTGCAGCAGTCCGTCGAGGTAGGACTGCAAGGCCATCTGCGGCTTGGTGGCCAGGGGTTGCGGACGATTCATCAGGCCACCTGCGACATGGCTTTCTGCTGGGTCAGCAGGTGCTTGAGCAATGTCCGGTAGGCCACCACGCCCCGGCTCTTGGCATCGTATTGCGACGGCGTCACCCCGGCCCGGCTGGCATCGCGCAGGCGCGTATCGACCGGGATGTAGCCCTGCCAGATGTTGTCCGGATAGGCGTCGCGCAGCACCTTGAGGGTGCCCATGGAAGCCTGGGTACGCCGGTCGAACAGGGTCGGCACGATGTGGTACGGCAAGGCCTGGCGGCGCGAGCGGTTGACCATGGCCAGGGTGCTGACCATGCGCTCCAGGCCCTTCACCGCGAGGTATTCGGTCTGCACCGGGATCACCAGCTGCTGGCTGGCGGCCAGGGCATTGACCATCAGCACGCCGAGCAGCGGCGGGCTGTCGATGATGGCGTAGTCGAAGTCCTGCCAGAGCTGCGCCAGACTCTTGGCGATCACCAGGCCGAGGCCGTTCTGCCCGGGGGACTGGCGTTCGAGCACCGCCAGCGCAGTGCTGGACGGCAGCAGCGAGATCTTTTCGTTGCTGGTCGGCAACAGCAGTTGCCCGGGCAAGCCGTCGGGCACGCTGCCCTTGTGCTGGAACAGGTCGAAGCTGCTGTGCTCCAGGGTGTCGGGGTTATGGCCGAAATAGCTGGTCATCGACCCGTGCGGATCGAGGTCGACGACGACCACGCGCCGACCGGCGTCGGCCAGCAGGCCTGCCAGGGCGATGGACGTGGTGGTCTTGCCTACGCCACCTTTTTGATTGGCTACTGCCCAGACTCTCATGCGCTGCTTCCTCCCGGTCAGACCGTTGCCAGCCGGGATCGTTTAAAAGGTCGACGACGACGGAGTTTTGACGGGATTGCTCCCGGACGTCGGTGATACAACGGGCGGTGCAGTTTGTGTGCCAGCCCGCTTGAGTGCTGCATCCGGCTGCGCATTGGCGGTACCGGTACCGGTCAGGCTGCGGCGCACATCCAGATTGCGCGAAATCACCAGCACCACACGACGGTTCTTCGCCCGTCCGTCAGCGGTGGCATTGGTCGCGATCGGCTGGAACTCGCCATAGCCCACCGAGGCCAGGCGCGCCGGGTTGACCCCTTCCATGGCCAGCAGGCGAACGATGCTCGCCGCCCGCGCCGACGACAGCTCCCAGTTGGTCGGGTACTGCGCAGTGCGGATCGGCTGGTCATCGGTGAAGCCTTCGACGTGCACCGGGTTGGCGAACGGCTTGATGATGTTCGCCACCTTTTCGATCAGGTTGAACGCGATATCGCTGGGCATGGCATCGCCGCTGCCGAACAGCAGCGAGGAGTTGAGCTCGATCTCGATCCACAGCTCGTTGCCGCGCACGGTCATCTGGTCGCTTTTGATCAGGTCGCCAAAGGCTTCCATCACCTGGTCGGTAATGGTTTTCAGCGGGTCGGCAGTGGACTGGGCCAGGCCGGCGTCGGTCTGCTCGCTGTCCTTGACCAGCGGCTGCGCCGGGCGGGTGCTGAGCGGCCGCTCCTCGCCGATGGGGATCGGCCGGGTGCTGCGTTCGGACTCGCTGAACACGCCGATCAGCGCCTGGGACATGATCTTGTACTTGCCCTCGTTGATCGAGGAAATCGAGTACATCACCACGAAAAAGGCGAACAGCAGGGTGATGAAGTCCGCGTAGGACACCAGCCAGCGTTCGTGATTTTCGTGTTCCTCGACCTTGCGACGACGGGCCATGACTACTCCATGAAGCCCTGGAGCTTCAGTTCGATCGAGCGCGGGTTCTCGCCTTCGGCGATGGACAGCAGCCCTTCCAGGAGCATTTCCCGGTAACGCGACTGGCGCATCACCTGGGCCTTGAGCTTGTTGGCCACCGGCAGCAGGATCAGGTTGGCACTGGCCACGCCGTAGATGGTGGCGACGAAGGCCACGGCGATGCCGTTACCCAGTTGCGACGGGTCGGCCAGGTTGCCCATGACGTGGATCAGGCCCATCACCGCACCGATGATGCCGATGGTCGGCGCATAGCCGCCCATGCTTTCGAACACCTTGGCGGCCTGGATATCCCGGGCTTCCTGGGTCAGGAAATCCACTTCGAGGATGCTGCGGATGGCTTCCGGCTCGGAGCCGTCCACCAGCAGTTGCAGGCCCTTGCGCGCATACGGGTCGGGTTCGGCGTCAGCCACGCCTTCCAGGCCGAGCAGGCCTTCCTTGCGCGCGGTGAGGCTCCAGTTGACCACCCGGTCGATGCCGCCGGCCAGGTCGACCCGTGGCGGAAAGAGGATCCAGCCGAAGATCTGCAAGGCACGCTTGAACGAGCTCAGCGGCGACTGCAACAGCGCCGCTGCCAGGGTGCCGCCGAGCACGATCAGGGCCGCCGGTCCGTTGAGCAGCGCACCGACGTGACCGCCTTCGAGAAGGTTGCCGCCAACGATTGCGACGAAGGCGAGAATGATGCCGAGAAGGCTGAGAACATCCATCAGATGCAAGCCTCGACCAGGTGGCGACCAATATCGTCGAGGCCATAGACCGCGTCGGCCAGGTTGGCCTTGACGATGGCCATGGGCATTCCGTAGATCACGCAGCTGGCTTCATCCTGGGCCCACACCTGGCTACCGCCCTGCTTGAGCAGCCGCGCGCCTTCGCGTCCGTCGGCACCCATGCCGGTGAGCACCACCGCCAGCACCTTGTCGCCGAAGGACTTGGCCGCCGAACCGAAGGTGATGTCCACGCATGGCTTGTAGTTGAGGCGTTCGTCCCCCGGCAGGATCTTCACCATGCCGCGCGCGTCGACCATCATCTGCTTGCCACCCGGGGCCAGCAGGGCCAGGCCGGGACGCAGCATGTCGCCGTCCTCGGCTTCCTTGACGCTGATCTTGCATAGCTTGTCGAGGCGTTCGGCGAAGGCCTTGGTGAAGGCCGCCGGCATGTGCTGGATCAGCACGATGGGCGCCGGGAAGCCGGCCGGCAACTGGGTCAGGACCCGTTGCAGGGCGACCGGACCGCCAGTCGAGGTACCGATGGCGAGCAGCTTGTAGGCCTTGCGCTTGGGTGCCGGCGAATGACTCGCGGCAGGGGCCGGCGCCGGCGCGGGTGCCGCGCTGCGGCTTGGCAGCGGAGACGGCGCGCGGGCCGAGCCGAGGGACGAGACCGGGCTGGAAGACGTGGTGCTGACCGCTGGCAGCGAGCTGGAGTAGCTGCTGAAGCGGCGATTGCTGCGGGAGATGGTGTGGACCTTCTCGCAGAGCATCTGCTTGACCTTGTCCGGGTTGCGCGAGATGTCCTCGAAGTTCTTCGGCAGGTAGTCCACCGCGCCGGCATCCAGGGCGTCCAGGGTTACCCGGGCGCCTTCGTGGGTCAGCGAGGAGAACATCAGCACCGGAGTCGGGCAGCGTTGCATGATGTGGCGAACCGCGGTGATGCCGTCCATGGTCGGCATCTCGTAGTCCATGGTGATCACGTCGGGCTTGAGCGCCAGGGCCTGGTCGATCGCTTCCTTGCCGTTGGTGGCGGTACCGACCACCTGGATGGTCGGGTCCGCCGAGAGAATTTCCGAGACACGGCGGCGGAAGAAACCGGAATCATCCACCACCAGGACCTTGACTGACATAAACACTCCATTAGAAGGCGCGCCGTGCAGGCCGCGCCTCCGGGATCAGATTCGCCGTGCGGCGTAACGCTTGAGCATGCTCGGTACATCGAGGATCAGCGCGATGCGCCCGTCACCGGTGATGGTGGCGCCCGACATGCCCGGGGTGCCCTGGAGCATCTTGCCCAGCGGCTTGATGACCACCTCCTCCTGACCCACCAGCTGGTCGACGACGAAGCCGATGCGCTGGGTGCCGACGGAAAGGATCACCACGTGGCCTTCATGCTGCTCTTCATGAGCGGCGGAACTGACCAGCCAGCGCTTGAGGTAGAACAACGGCAGCGCCTTGTCGCGCACGATCACCACTTCCTGGCCGTCGACCACGTTGGTCCGCGACAGGTCGAGGTGGAAGATCTCGTTGACGTTGACCAGCGGGAAGGCGAAGGCCTGGTTGCCGAGCATGACCATCAGGGTCGGCATGATCGCCAGGGTCAATGGCACCTTGATGACGATCTTCGAGCCCTGGCCCTTGGCCGAGTAGATATTGATCGAACCGTTGAGCTGGGAAATCTTGGTCTTCACCACGTCCATGCCGACGCCGCGGCCGGACACGTCGGAGATCTCGGTCTTGGTCGAGAAGCCCGGGGCGAAGATCAGGTTGTAGCAGTCCGATTCGCTCAGGCGGTCGGCCGCATCCTTGTCCATCAGGCCCTTTTCCACGGCCTTGGCGCGCAGCACTGCCGGGTCCATGCCCTTGCCGTCGTCGGAGATGGACAGGAGGATGTGGTCGCCCTCCTGCTCCGCCGCGAGGATCACCTTGCCGCCGCGGGACTTGCCGGACGCTTCACGCTCTTCCGGGGTCTCGACGCCGTGGTCGACGGCATTGCGCACCAGGTGGACCAGCGGGTCGGCCAGGGCCTCGACGAGGTTCTTGTCGAGGTCGGTCTCTTCGCCGACCAGCTCCAGGTTGATCTCTTTCTTGAGCTGGCGGGCCAGGTCGCGAACCAGGCGCGGGAAGCGCCCGAAGACCTTCTTGATCGGCTGCATGCGGGTCTTCATGACCGCGGTCTGCAGGTCGGCGGTGACCACGTCGAGGTTCGACACGGCCTTGGACATGGCCTCGTCGCCGCTGTTCAGGCCCAGGCGGACCAGGCGGTTACGCACCAGCACCAGCTCGCCGACCATGTTCATGATCTCGTCCAGCCGTGCGGTATCGACGCGCACGGTGGTTTCCGCCTCGCTGGCCGGCGGGTGCTTGTCGGCACCGGCAGCGGGTGCGGCGGCCTGGCGGGCAGGCGCGGCTGCGGCGGCTGGCTTGGCAGCAGGAGCCGGCGCCGGCTTGGCGGCCGGTTTGGCCACGGCAGCGGTGGCCGCTGGCGCTGCAACCGCCGGGGCGGCACTGGCGCTCACCGCATCGGCGGCGAACTTGCCCTTGCCGTGCAGCTGGTCCAGCAGCGCTTCGAACTCGTGTTCGGTGATGTGATCGTCGCTGGAAGCGGCGGCCACTTCGACTTCGGGTGCTGGCGCAGCAGCGACCGCGCCCGGCAGGCCGTCGACGGCAAAGGAACCCTTGCCATGCAACTGGTCGAGCAGGGCCTCGAATTCGGCGTCGGTGATTTCGTCGCTCGGCTCGGCACCGGCTTCGGCAACCGGCGCGGCGGCAGTGGTGGCCCCCGGCAGGCTGTCGGCGGCGAACTGGCCCTTGCCATGCAACTGGTCGAGCAGGGATTCGAACTCGGCGTCGGTGATTTCGTCGCTGGCGACTTCGGCTTCGGCCTCTACGGCCTGTGCCTGGTCATGGACGGCGCCGAGCGAGTCGAGCAACTGCTCGAATTCGCTGTCGGTGATATCGCCGGACGCGGCAGCCACCGGCTCCGGCTCGGCAACCACCGGCGCTGCCGGGGCGGCCGCTGGCGCGGCACCGGCAGGTTCCGCCAGGCGCGCCAGGGCGCCGAGCAGTTCCGGAGTGGCCGGGGTGATGTCGGTGCGCTCGCGGACCTGGCCGAACATGCTGTTGACCGTGTCCAGGGCTTCCAGGACCACGTCCATCAGTTCGGAATCGACCCGGCGCTCTCCCTTGCGCAGGATGTCGAAAACGTTCTCGGCGATGTGGCAGCACT
Source organism: Pseudomonas sp. FG98 (assembly GCF_057808595.1). Lineage (NCBI taxonomy): Bacteria > Pseudomonadati > Pseudomonadota > Gammaproteobacteria > Pseudomonadales > Pseudomonadaceae > Pseudomonas > Pseudomonas sp. FG98. Next base: position 7,652 of record NZ_JBMDIJ010000015.1, read on the forward strand.
CCACCAGCTCGTTGAGCTGGAGGAAGCCGGCGCCCCCTTTTACAGTGTGAAAACCGCGAAAGATCGCATTGAGCAGGTCCGCATCATCCGGACGGCTTTCCAGCTCGACCAGTTGCTCGGACAGTTGCTCAAGAATTTCGCCGGCCTCTACCAGGAAATCCTGAAGGATTTCTTCATCGGCGCCGAAGCTCATCAAACGTGCTCCCTAAAAACCCAGGCTGGACAGCAGATCATCGACATCGTCCTGACCGGACACGACATCTTCACGTTTATCGGCATGAATCTGTGGCCCTTCACCCCGAGTCGGATTTTTACTTTCGTCTTTCTCAGCATGCAGCTGCTGGCGGTCATGCTCGATACCGGCGAAGCGGTCGACCTGACTGGCCATCAACACGAGCTTGAGGAGGTTCTTCTCGACCTCGGTGACCAACGAGGTCACCCGCTTGATCACCTGGCCGGTCAGGTCCTGATAGTCCTGGGCCAGGAGAATATCGTTGAGGTAGCCACTGACTTTGTGGCTGTCCTCGGCGCTGCGCGCCAGAAACCTGTCGACACGCTGGACCAGTTCACGAAACTCCGACGCTGCCACTTCCCTGCGCATGAAGCGCTGCCAATCGGCGTGCAGTGCGTGAGCTTCGTCACCCAGTTCGTGGAGCACGGGCGTCCCTTGCTCGACCAGGTCCATGGTGCGGTTCGCCGCCGCCTCGGTGAGCTTGACCACATAGGCCAGGCGCTCGGTGGCGTCGGTGATCTGGGAAATTTCCTCGGCCTGCGGCATGTGCGTGTCGATCTGGAAACTGACGATCGCACTGTGCAGCTCTCGCGTGAGCTTGCCGACTTCCTGGTACAGGCCGCGGTCACGGGTCTGGTTCAGCTGATGGATCAGTTGCACCGCGTCGCCGAACTGGCCTCGTTCGAGGCTCGCGACCAGCTCCTGGGCATGTTTCTTCAGGGTCGATTCGAAATCGCCCAAAGATGATTCTTTATGGTCCATAGCGCCCCCGTTCACGCATCAACCGTTGACGCGTTCGAAGATCTTTTCGATTTTCTCTTTCAGCACCTGGGCGGTGAAAGGCTTCACGACGTAGCCGTTGACCCCGGCCTGGGCGGCTTCGATGATCTGCTCGCGCTTGGCTTCGGCGGTGACCATCAGCACCGGCAGGTGTTTCAGGCGCTCTTCCGCGCGTACCTTGCGCAGCAGGTCGATGCCGGTCATGCCGGGCATGTTCCAGTCGGTGACGAGGAAGTCGAAGTTACCGGTTTCCAGCATGGGCAGCGCGGTGGTGCCGTCGTCGGCCTCGTGCGTGTTGGTGAAGCCCAGGTCACGCAACAGGTTCTTGATGATCCGCCGCATCGTCGAAAAGTCGTCAACGATGAGGATTTTCATTTCTTTGTTCAATTAGACCTCCAAGCAGTCTTTAACGCGCTCAGCGCTGGGCGCGCGTTCAATCAATTCCGGCTACCACGTTGTTACGACTGCATCGAGCGATCGCTCAACGCGCCCGCCATTCCCCCAACCGGCTGCGCAGACGGGCCGCGCACTGGCTATGCAACTGGCTGACGCGTGACTCGCTGACCCCCAGGACCTCACCGATTTCCTTGAGGTTCAGCTCTTCGTCGTAGTACAGGGCCAGGACCAGACGCTCGCGTTCCGGCAGGTTGGCGATCGCGTCGGCCAGGGCTGCCTGAAAGCGCTCGTCTTCCAGATCGCGCGAAGGCTCGAGCTGGGCACTGGCACCATCCTCGTGCAGCCCTTCATGCTCGCCGTCCTGCAACAGGTCGTCGAAGCTGAACAGGCGGCTGCCCAAGGTATCGTTCAAAATCCCGTAGTAATCATCGAGACTCAATTGAAGTTCGGCAGCAACCTCGTGATCTTTAGCGTCACGGCCGGTTTTTGCTTCAATTGCACGAATCGCGTCGCTGACCATGCGGGTATTGCGGTGTACCGAACGCGGCGCCCAGTCGCCCTTGCGCACTTCATCGAGCATGGCGCCACGGATACGGATGCCGGCATAGGTCTCGAAACTGGCGCCCTTGCTCGAGTCGTACTTGTTGGAGACTTCGAGCAGGCCGATCATCCCGGCCTGGATCAGGTCCTCCACCTGCACGCTGGCCGGCAGCCGCGCCAACAGGTGGTAGGCGATGCGCTTGACCAGCGGCGCGTAGCGCTCGATCAGTTCGTATTGGGCGTTACGTGAAGCCTTGCTGTACATCTGGTAACCGCTGGCGCTCATAGCACAGGTCCCGCACTGGTCGGCTGTACCAGACGCTCGACGAAGAACTCCAGGTGTCCGCGCGGGTTGGCCGGCAGCGGCCAGCTATCGACCTTCTGGGCGATCGCCTTGAAAGCCAGCGCGCACTTGGAACGCGGGAAGGCTTCGTAGACCGCTCGCTGCTTCTGCACAGCCTTGCGCACGCACTCGTCGTAGGGCACTGCACCGACGTATTGTAGGGCGACATCGAGGAAGCGATCCGTGACCTTGGTCAACTTGGCGAACAGGTTGCGCCCTTCCTGGGGGCTCTGCGCCATGTTGGCGAGGACGCGGAAACGGCTCATGCCGTAGTCACGGTTGAGCAACTTGATCAGGGCATAGGCGTCGGTGATCGAGGTGGGTTCGTCGCAGACCACCAGGAGCACTTCCTGGGCCGCACGGACGAAGCTGACCACCGAGTCACCAATACCCGCAGCAGTGTCGATCACCAGCACGTCGAGGTTGTCGCCGATCTCGCTGAAGGCCTGGATCAGGCCGGCGTGCTGGGCCGGGGCCAGGTGCACCATGCTCTGGGTGCCCGAGGCGGCGGGAACGATGCGCACGCCGCCCGGCCCCTGGAGGAGGACGTCGCGCAGCTCGCAGCGGCCTTCGATGACGTCGGCCAGGGTGCGTTTGGGGGTGAGCCCGAGCAGTACGTCGACATTGGCCAGGCCAAGGTCGGCGTCCAGCAGCATGACGCGACGGCCGAGTTCAGCCAGTGCCAGCGACAGATTCACCGACACGTTGGTCTTGCCAACGCCACCTTTGCCGCCGGTCACGGCGATCACCTGTACGGGATGCATGCTACCCATATTTGTTCTTTACCTTGTCTTGCTTAGACCGAGGCCACATGACGGGCCGCGCTGGCTACAACCGTGAAATGCCACGCCAACCCTGTGATGTAGGTACTTTGCAACTGATACATATCCACCTCAGCCGACACGCTTGCCGTCACTGTGGTACAGGTCGGCGAACATATCGGCCATGGCCTCCTCGCTCGGATCGTCCTGCATCTGCACACTCACCGCGCGGCTCACCAGTTGATGCCGCCGTGGCAGGTGCAGGTCGTCAGGAATGCGCGGGCCATCGGTGAGATAGGCGACGGGCAGTTCGTGACTGATGGCCAGGCTCAGGACTTCACCCAAGCTGGCGGTTTCATCGAGTTTGGTCAGGATGCAACCGGCCAGGCCGCAGCGCTTGTAGCTGTGGTAGGCGGCGGTCAGCACCTGTTTCTGGCTGGTGGTGGCCAGGACCAGGTAGTTCTTCGCCTGGATGCCGCGACCCGCCAGGGTCTCCAGTTGCATGCGCAGGGCCGGGTCGCTGGCCTGCAGGCCGGCGGTGTCGATCAGGATCACGCGCTTGCGCAGCAACGGTTCCAGCGCCTGGGCCAGGGACTGGCCGGGGTCGACGTGGGTGACCGAGACGTTGAGGATGCGCCCCAGGGTCTTGAGCTGCTCCTGGGCGCCGATACGGAAGCTGTCCATGCTCACCAGGGCCAGGTTCTGCGCGCCGTACTTGAGCACGTAGCGCGCCGCCAGCTTGGCCAGGGTGGTGGTCTTGCCCATGCCGGCCGGACCGACCATGGCGATCACCCCGCCCTCCTCGATCGGTTCGACTTCCGGTACGTGGATCATCCGCGCCAGGTGCGCCAGCAGCATGCGCCAGCCGTGGCGCGGATCGACGATTTCCTGGGTCAGGTCAAGCAGGTCGCGGGCCAGCGGGCCGGACAGGCCGATCCGCTGCAGACGTCGCCACAGGTTGGCCTGGTGCGGCTTGGCGCCTTGCAGCTGGGTCCAGGCCAGGGAGCCGAGCTGGACCTCCAGCAGCTCGCGCAGGCCGGACAGCTCGGAGCGCATGGAATCGAACAGGCGGCGGTCGATGGCCGAAGGCGCCGGCGCTGCCGGAGCGGGCGCGGGCTCTTCAAGGCGCGGCTCGACCAGTGGCTCGGAGGCGGTCAGCGGCAGGCCGGCGAACAACTGGCGGTTGCCGGTCTCGGTGTCGTCGCGGGTGCTCAGTTCGGCCTGGGCGGTGGCGATGCGCGACTGGGTCTTGCGCAGCTCGTCTTCCAGCTCGGCGTTGGGCACCCGTGGCGCAAGGGCGGACAGCTTGTAGTCCAGCGCAGCCGTCAGCTCGACACCGCCAGCAATCCGTCGGTTGCCGATGATGGCGGCATCAGCCCCCAGCTCATCGCGAACCAGCTTCATGGCCTGACGCATATCGGCGGCGAAAAAACGCTTAACTTGCATAACCCACTACCTCAGCCGTTGGGGCCCACTGTGGCAACGATGGTGACTTGCTTGTTGTCAGGTATTTCCTGATACGCCAAAACATGCAAATTCGGTACGGCCAGGCGACCGAAACGCGAGAGCATCTGCCGGATCGGTCCCGCTACCAGCAGGATGGCCGGCTGACCTTGCATCTCCTGACGCTGGGCAGCCTCGATCAGCGAACGCTGAAGCTTTTCAGCCATGCTCGGCTCAAGAAGAACACCATCTTCCTGACCTTGCCCGGCCCTTTGCAGACTATTGAGCAAGATCTGTTCCAACCTTGGCTCAAGGGTGATCACAGGCAGCTCGGACTCAGTGCCGACAATGCTTTGCACGATAGCGCGACACAATCCGACGCGGACTGCGGCGACCAGTGCGGCGGTATCTTGACTCTTGCTCGCATTGTTGGCGATCGCTTCGGCGATGCTACGGATATCCCTGACGGGAACCTGTTCCGCCAACAGGGCCTGGAGCACCTTGAGCAAGCCGGACAGCGACAGCACACCGGGGACGATTTCCTCGGCCAGTTTCGGCGAGCCCTTGGCCAGCACCGCCAGCAGTTGCTGAACCTCTTCATGGCCGATCAGCTCATGGCAGTGCTTGTAGAGAATCTGGTTGAGGTGGGTAGCGACCACGGTACTGGCATCGACCACCGTATAGCCCAGGGACTGCGCCTGGCTGCGCTGACCGACGTCGATCCACACCGCCTCCAGGCCGAAGGCCGGGTCGCGCGCGGAAATGCCGCTGAGGGTGCCGAACACCTGGCCCGGGTTGATGGCCATTTCCCGCTCGGGGAAGATTTCCGCCTCGGCCAGGATCACCCCCATGAGGGTCAGGCGGTAGGTGCTTGGCGCCAGGTCGAGGTTGTCGCGGATATGCACGGTGGGCATGAGGAAGCCGAGATCCTGGGAGAGCTTCTTGCGCACCCCCTTGATCCGCGCCAGCAACTGCCCACCCTGGTTGCGGTCGACCAGCGGAATCAGGCGGTAGCCCACTTCCAGGCCGATCATGTCGATCGGGGTGACATCATCCCAGCCCAGCTCCTTGGTCTCGGCGCTGCGCTGCGGCGATGGCAGCAGGTCCTGCTGGCGCTGCAACTCCTGGGCGGCCTTGACCTTGACCTGGTTCTGCTTCTTCCACACCAGGTAGGCGCCGCCACCGGCCAGCAGGCCGAGGCTGATGAAGGCGATATGCGGCATGCCGGGCACCAGGCCCATGACGATCATCAGCGCAGCGGATACCGCCAGCGCCTTCGGCGAGTCGAACATCTGCCGGTTGATCTGCTTGCCCATGTCTTCAGAGCCGGAGGCACGGGTCACCATGATCGCGGCGGCGGTGGACAGCAGCAGGGATGGCAACTGCGCCACCAAACCGTCACCGATGGTCAGCAAGGCGTAGACCCGACCGGCATCGCCGAAGGTCATGCCGTGCTGGACCATACCGATGGCCATGCCGCCGATCAGGTTGATGAACAGGATCAGCAGGCCGGCGATGGCGTCGCCGCGCACGAACTTGCTGGCACCGTCCATGGAGCCGTAGAACTCGGCTTCCTGGGCCACTTCGGCACGGCGGGCCTTGGCCTGGTCCTGGTTGATCAAACCGGCGTTGAGGTCGGCGTCGATGGCCATCTGCTTACCGGGCATGGCGTCGAGGGTGAAGCGCGCGCTCACCTCGGAGATCCGCCCGGCACCCTTGGTCACCACCACGAAGTTGATGATCATCAGGATGGCGAAGACGACGATACCGACCACATAGTTGCCGCCGATGACCACGTCACCGAAGGCCTGGATCACCTTACCGGCGGCGCCGTGACCATCATGACCGTGGAGCAGGACCACCCGCGTCGACGCGACGTTCAGCGCCAGGCGCAACAGGGTCGCCACCAGCAGGATGGTCGGGAACGCGGCGAAATCCAGGGGCCGCAGGGCGTACACGCAGACCAGCAGGACCACGATGGACAGGGCGATGTTGAAGGTGAAGAACACGTCCAGCAGGAACGGCGGGATCGGCAGCATCATCATGGCCAGCATGATCAGCAGCAGTACCGGTACCCCGATATTGCCGCGACCCAGGCTGCCAAGGTTGCTGCGCGCGCTGTTGATTAACTGAGAGCGATCCACCGGTCTTCCTCTTCAAGCAAAACTTTGACGCCGCAAGGGCGCTTGGCGCTGCTCTTTGCAAGAAGCTTTCCAACTTTCCAAATGAAGGATTGGGTGGGCCTGGGTACGCTATCGCTGGCAAGCCAGCTCCCACAGGTTTACCACTGCTCTCCAGAGCGGCGCTGTACCTGTGGGAGCTGGCTTGCCAGCGATGAGGACCTTGAGAGCGCAGGAAAAATCAGGAATCCCGGCGCAGATCCGGCGGAATCGGCAGGTCCTTGAGCGGTTCCGGCGCCTTGCCCTTGCCGGCCTGGTACTGGCGGATCTGGTAGACATAGGCCAGCACCTGGGCCACGGCCAGGTACAGCCCGGCGGGGATCTCCTCCTCCAGCTCGGTGGAGTAGTAGATCGAGCGCGCCAGCGCCGGCGACTCCAGCAGCTGGATATTATGCTGCACGGCGATCTCGCGGATCTTCAGGGCGATGAAGTCGGTGCCCTTGGCCAGCAACAGCGGTGCCGAGCCCTTCTCCGGGTCGTATTTGAGCGCCACGGCATAGTGGGTCGGGTTGGTGATGATCACGTCGGCCTCGGGCACCGCGGCCATCATGCGCCGCTGCGAGATCTCGCGCTGGACCTGGCGGATGCGCTGCTTGACCTCGGGCTTGCCCTCTGTGTCCTTGTATTCGTCGCGCACTTCCTGCTTGGTCATCATCAGCTTCTGCTTGGCCTGCCAGAGCTGGATCGGCACGTCCACCGCAGCGATCAGCAAGAGTCCGCAAGCCATCCACATGGCGCTCCAGCCCACCACCTGGACACTGTGGATGATCGCCTGGTCCAGCGGCTCGTTGGCAATCGCCAGCAGGTCGTTGCGGTCGGCCGAGAGCACCGCCAGCGCCACCAGCAGGATCACGAAGAACTTGGCGATGGCCTTGAGCAACTCGGCCACCGAATGCATGGAGAACATGCGCTTGATCCCGGCCAGCGGGTTCATCCGGCTGAATTTCGGCGCCAGGGTGCCCGTGGCGAACAGCCAGCCACCCAGCGCCACCGGACCGATCAGCGCCGCCAGCAACAGCACCAGCAACACCGGCTGGGTGGCAAGGATGGCCAGCTTGCCGGAGCTGAGCAGGAAGATGCCCATGTAGCGCTCGTCCATCAGCACTTCCCGCGGCAGGCTGAAGTTGCTGCGCATGATCTCCATCAGCGCCCCGGCCAGATAGCCGCCAAACGCCAGCAGCCCGCCAGCACCAGCGAGCATCACCGCAACGGTGTTGAGCTCCTTGGAACGGGCGATCTCGCCTTTTTCCCGGGCGTCGTTCTTGCGTTTCTCGGTGGGGTCTTCTGTCTTGTCCTGACCGCTTTCGCTCTCTGCCATGCTCAGCGCGCCCGTGCCAGTTCACGCAGCCATTGCAGCGCCTCGGACGCCAACGACTGGTAGTGGGAAAGGATGTCCGCCAGACCGATCCAGAACAGGCCCATGCCGATCACCAGGGTCAGCGGGAAACCGATGGCGAAGATGTTCAATTGTGGCGCCGCCCGGGTCATCACGCCAAAGGCGATGTTGATCACCAGCAGCGAGGTGATCACCGGCAACACCAGCAGCAGCGAGGCACCGAGCACCCAGCCCATGCGCCCGACCAGTTCCCAGAAGTGGTTGACCATCAACCCGCCGCCCACCGGCAGCGTGGTGAAGCTTTCGGTCAGCACCTCGAACACCACCAGGTGACCGTTCATCGAGAGGAACAGCAGGGTCACCAGCATGGTCAGGAACTGGCTGATCACCGTGGTGTTGACGCCGTTGGCCGGGTCGACCATGGAGGCGAAGGCGAGACCCATCTGGATCGCGACGATCTGCCCGGCGATGACGAAGGCCTGGAAAAACAGTTGCAGGGACAAACCGAACAACGCGCCGATGATGATCTGTTCGCCGATCAGCAGCATGGCGCTCATGTCCAGCGCCTGCACCGGTGGCATCGGCGGCAGGGCCGGAACGATGACCACGGTGATGGCCACGGCGAAATACAGGCGAATCCGTTGCGGCAGCAGCGAGGTACCGAACACCGGCATGGTCATCAGCACCGCCGCCACGCGAAACAGCGGCAGCATGAAGCTGGCCACCCACGTGGAGATCTGCGTGTCGGTCAGTTCGAGCATGGCGCCCTCAGCCGATCAGCTGCGGGATGCTGCCGTACAACGACAGGATGTACTCCATGAACTTCTGCACCAGCCACGGCCCGGCGACGATCAGGGTGACCAGCATCACCAGCAGGCGCGGCAGGAAGCTCAGGGTCTGTTCGTTGATCTGGGTGGCGGCCTGGAACATCGCCACCAGCAGGCCGACCAGCAGGCTCGGCACCACCAGCACCGCGACCATCAGGGTGGTCAGCCACAGCGCATCGCGAAACAGGTCTACCGCGACTTCGGGTGTCATGTCGTACTCCTCCGGCGGTCGCTAGACGCCGCCGAAACTGCCGGCGAGCGTGCCGATGATCAAGGCCCAGCCATCCACCAGGACGAACAGCATGATCTTGAACGGCAGGGAAATGATCAGCGGCGACAGCATCATCATGCCCATGGCCATCAGCACACTGGCGACCACCAGGTCGATGATCAGGAACGGGATGAAGATCATGAAGCCGATCTGGAAGGCGGTCTTCAGCTCGGAGGTGACGAAGGCCGGGACCAGGATGGTCAGCGGCACCTGGTCGGGACCGGCGATGTCGGTGCGCTTGGACAGGCGCATGAACAGGTCGAGGTCGCTCTGCCGGGTCTGCGCCAGCATGAAGTCCTTCAGCGGCACCTGGGCCTTGTCCAGCGCCTGGGGCGCGGTCAGGGTCTCGGCGAGGTAAGGCTGCAGGGCGTCCTTGTTCACCCGGTCGAACACCGGCGCCATGATGAACATGGTCAGGAACAGGGCCAGACCGATGAGGATCTGGTTCGACGGCGTCTGCTGCAGGCCGAGGGCCTGGCGCAGGATGGAGAAGACGATGATGATCCGGGTGAAGCTGGTCATCAGGATGACGAACGCCGGGATGAAGCTCAGCGCGGTCATGATCAGCAGGATCTGCAGGCTGACCGAGTATTCCTGCTGGCCGTCCGTGCCGTTGGACAGGGTGATGGCCGGGATAGACAACGGATCGGCGGCCAGCGCCATCGGCGCCGCGAGCAGCAACAGCAGCGTCAATATCGTTCGCAATGCAGCCATCACGGCTTGTCCTTCTGGTCCTTGCCCAGCAGCTCCATCAGGCGCTGGGCGAATTCCGGCGTGGCCGGGCGGGTGCTGGCAGGCGCTTCGACGGGCCTGGCCATGACATGCAGGGTGGTAAGACTGCCCGGGGTATGCCCGACCAGGACCTGCTCGTCGCCCACCTGGACCAGCAGCAGGCGATCACGCGGGCCGACCTGGCGGCTGCCGACCACCTGGATCACCTGGTTGGCATTGGGCGCGGCGTTCTGCACCCGACGCAGCAGCCAGGCGAGAAAGAAGATCAGCCCCAGCACCAGCAACAGGCCAAGAACCAGCTGGGTCAACTGGCCGGCGACGCTACCGGAGGTCGCTGGCGCTACTGCGGTCGCCGCGGGCGTGGCGCCGACCTGCGCCGCCAGGCCCAGGGGCAGCCAGCAGAAACAGGCGGCCGCGGCCAGCAGGGAAAGAAGACGCTTCACTCAGCGCAGCTTCTTGATACGTTCGCTCGGGCTGATCACGTCGGTCAGGCGGATGCCGAACTTCTCGTTGACCACCACCACTTCGCCATGGGCGATCAGCGTGCCGTTGACCAGTACGTCCAGCGGCTCGCCGGCCAGGCGGTCGAGCTCGATCACCGAGCCCTGGTTGAGCTGCAGCAGGTTGCGGATGCTGATTTCGGTACTGCCCACTTCCATGGAGATGTTCACCGGGATGTCCAGGATCACGTCCAGGTTCGGGCCTTCCAGGCTGACCTGCTCGTTCGGACGCGGCGAGCTGCCGAACTCTTCCATCGGCAGACGGTTGGCACCGCCGCCGGAAGCGCCACTGTCGCCGGCCATCAGCGCGTCGATATCGGCCTGGCCGCCATCGCCGCTTTCGCTCAGGGCAGCCGCCCACTCATCGGCCAGGGCCTGCTCTTCCATCGAAGTAATGTCGTTTTCGTTAGCCATCTTGTCCTCGACAAGCAATCAAATCGGTTAATGAGGGGTCGGGCGATCAGCGCCGCTCGATCGGCGCCTTGATCTGCAGGGCCAGGGTGCCTTTGTGCGACCCCAGGCTGGCCTTGAACGACGGCACGCCGTTGGCGCGCACGATCAGGTCTTCCGGCAATTCCACGGGGATCACGTCGCCTGGCTGCATGTGAAGGATGTCGCGCAGCTTCAACTGGCGGCGGGCCACGGTGGCGCTCAGAGGGACGCTGACGTCCAGCACGTCCTCGCGCAGGGCCTTGACCCAGCGCTCGTCCTGGTCGTCCAGGTCGGACTGGAAACCGGCATCGAGCATTTCCCGCACCGGCTCGATCATCGAGTACGGCATGGTCACGTGCAGGTCGCCACCGCCGCCATCGAGTTCGATATGGAAGGTCGAGACCACCACCGCCTCGCTCGGCCCGACAATGTTGGCCATGGCCGGGTTGACCTCGGAGTTTATGTACTCGAAGTTGACCGGCATGATGGCCTGCCAGGCTTCCTTGAGGTCGACGAAGCACTGGTCAAGAACCATGCGCACCACGCGCAGCTCGGTCGGAGTGAACTCGCGCCCCTCGATCTTGGCGTGACGGCCGTCACCACCGAAGAAGTTGTCCACCAGCTTGAACACCAGCTTGGCGTCGAGGATGAACAGGGAGGTGCCACGCAGCGGCTTGATCTTGACCAGGTTGAGGCTGGTCGGCACATACAGCGAGTGCACGTATTCGCCGAACTTCATCACCTGCACGCCGCCCACCGCCACGTCGGCGGAGCGCCGCAGCAGGTTGAACATGCTGACGCGGGTATAGCGGGCAAAGCGCTCGTTGATCATTTCCAGGGTCGGCATGCGACCACGGACGATACGGTCCTGGCTGGTCAGGTCATAGCTCTTGACGCTGCCGGGATCGGAGCTGGATTCGGTTTGCACCAGGCCATCGTCGACGCCGTGCAGAAGGGCATCGATCTCATCCTGGGACAGCAGGTCCTGCACGGCCATCTTCGGCTCCTACTGCAATACGAAATTGGTGAACAGCAACTGGTCGACGACCAGTTTGCCGACTTCCTTCTGCGCCACTTCCTGAACGCTGGCGGTGGCCTTCTGCCGGAGCATTTCCTGGCCGACCGGGGTTGCCAGCGATTCGAAGGCCTGCCCGGAGAAGAGCATGACCAGGTTGTTGCGGATCACCGGCATGTGCACTTTCAGGGCGTCCAGCGCAGCCTGGTCGCGCGCCTGCATGGTGATGCTCACCTGCATGTAGCGCTGACGGCCGTTCTGGTTGAAGTTGACCACGAAGGCAGGCGACATGGATTCGTAGATGGCCGCCTGCTTGACGTTGGCCGCAGCGGCGGCTGGCTCGGCTTGCGCCTTGCTCTCGGACTTGTGCAGGAAGAACCAGGTCGCACCCACGGACAGGCCGATCGCCAGCAGCAGCGCCAGGACCAGTAGCAGGATCAGTTTGAGTTTGCCTTTAACGGCGGGGTCTTTGACTGCTTCGCTCTTCGCCATGCCAATAATCCGTCACTCACAGGAGGTTTGTTCCACTATGGCGTGTGGGCGAGCAAGTGTTATGCCAGTTTCGCGGACCAGAGAGGCGACACGCACCCTGTGGGAGCTGGCTTGCCAGCGATTGCGATGGTGAATTCACTACTGCCATCGCTGGCAAGCCAGCTCCCACAGGGTTGGTGCAAGAAGTCAGACCACGTAGTCGACGGTGCTGGAGCCGATGACGGTCTGCTGCTCTACCGGTGCACTGGCGGCAGCCACCTCGGTGTCGGCACCTTCGGCATTGCGCCGGGCAGCCACGCCGCTCATCTTCGGCGAGTCATCCTGGTTGCCGCTCTGCTGCTGGCGCGACTGGTCGGCGACGTTCACGTCAGGCTGGGCCAGGCCCTGCTGGCTGAACAGCTCGCGCAGGCGGTGCACCTGGCCTTCAAGCGCATCGCGAACCCCGGCGTGGCCACTGGCGAAGGTGATCTGGGTGGCCTGGTCGACCGCCATGTTCACCTTGATGTCGAGACGCCCGAGCTCCTTGGGCTCCAACTGGATATCGGCGGACTTGAGGTTCTGGCTGGACAGGTACATGACCCGGTTGACCAGGCCCTCGGTCCAGCCGTTCTGGTTCATCGCCAGGGGCTGGTGCAGCGGCGCGGGCGCCACGGCATTGGCGGTCTTCGGCGTGGCCGCCTGGGTCAGGCTGGCCAGACGGTTGGCGAAATCGTCGACCCGGGTGTCGCTGCTGGCGCCCTTGAGGTCCTTGAGGCCGTCGTCGATCAGGCCAGCAAAGGCCTTGTCGCCGCTTTCGGTCTGGCCGGCATCGGCATCGGCCGGCTGCAGCATCTGCGCCAGTGTATTGACAGCTGGTTGCTGGGACTGGGCAGTTTCCTGACCCGGTGTCTTGCTGGCATGGGCGGAGGTAGTGCCTTGGGCCTGGGCGTTCTGCTCCAGGGCCAGGCGCAGCACCGGCAGGTCGTCGAGGGCGTCGCTGTCCGGATCGAAGGGCTCTTCCGTTACCGGCGGCGCAGCGGCCAACTGGGCCTGCTGGCTGGCAGCCTGGATCACCGGGGCCACGGCTTCGGCCTGGGCCTGGAGCAACTGCGCACCCTGTGGAGCGTCGGTCAATTGACCCGCAACCAGGTTGGAATCCAGCGAGGACTGCGGGTCTGCCTCGGCGACGTCGCTGCCATCATCAGCCTGCGCTTCTGCCTTGGCCGGCACATCGCGGTCGTCAGGCAATTTGTTGCCACTATCGGCAATCTTGCCGTGCCCGGGGCCGTCGGGCTTGCCGCTGTTTGCCGCCGATTTGTCGACTCCGTCACGCTCTCGCACAGGCGCGTCGGCCTTGTTGCCGACCTGGTCGCGAGACTGCTGCGCATAGACCTGGGAAAAGTCCGAACCCTTGTCGTTGAGGGCCTGGGTGGCTTTGTCCAGGGTGCTGTTCTGGTTCCGCGCGCTCTTGGCTGCGACGCTGGATTGCAGCAATGGGTTTGATGCGACGGGCATGAAAAAGGTCTCCGCTACAGAAGCTCGTCATCACGAATAGCGAAGCCTACGCAAAAGTCGCGCCAGTTTTCCTCGAAGCTCAAACCGCCAGCGCTGTCAGCTGACTTTCACACGCTTGCACTCATCGCGAAAGACCTGGCGAACCTCGAGGAATTCACGGCATATCTGATGGATCAGATGCTCGACGTCGTACAGGGCATGCTTGTTGATCCGCTCTTCCAGCTGCCGGCACAGTTCGGCCAGTTGATGGGCGCCCATATTGCTGGCACTACCCTTGAAACTGTGCGCCTCCAGGCCCAGCGCTTCGGCGCTGCGCGCGGAGCAAAGATGGCGCAGGCGCGCCTCGGAATCCTCGAGGAAGGTTTCCAGCAGATTGATATAGCCTTCTTCCATGACATCCTGAAGGTCACTCAATACCTTGCGGTCAACATGAGTATCGGACACTTGTTCACTCCTTGATCAAGGCTGGGATTATGCCAGAGCGTCCCAGGCAAACTCCACGCGTGCCCGGCGTCCGCCATCGCTCCATTCGGCGTGGCGGCTCAAGCGGCGTACCAGGTTCAGCCCACGCCCGCTCAGGCGCTGCTCGACGGTAGGCGCTCCGTGCAATTTACTCATATCGAAGCCGCGGCCGCTGTCTTCGACATCGATAATGAGACGCCCTCCTCCCTTCCAGGGTTCCACCCGCAGCTCGAGACGGATATGACCGCTGTCCAGGGCCTGCAGGCGCCGGTTGCGCTCCTGGTAATAGGCGGTGAAACCCTGGGCATCGCGCTTGAGCGCCGAATCCAGTTGCAGCACCCCATGCTCCAGGGCATTGGAGTACAACTCGTTGAGCACGCTGTACAGCGCTGAGCTCTGCGTGCGCAGGCCGTGCACCTCTTGCAGCACCTGCATCAACCAGGGCAGAGGATTGAAGCGCTTGAGGGTCTGGGCGCGAAACTCGAAGGACAACGACCAGTCCAGCGGGCTCGACTGGCCACTGTCGGAATACACCAGCGGCGGCGGCATCACCTGCTCCGGGGCGACCACGGTGATTTCCAGCAGGCTGACATCATCCCGCGAACGCCCGCGAAAGGCCTCCAGGGCCAGCAGCACATCTTCGAACAGGTGCGCCGGATCGTGATTCTCGGCGAAGACCCGGTGCAGGCGCTCGACCCCGAACAGTTGATCGTTCTCGTCGCAGGTCTCGACCACACCATCGGTCAGCAGGAACAGGCGGTCACCCAAGGCTAGCGGCAGTACATCGGTGCGCTCGTCGAAGCGTTCGGAGGACAGCACCCCCAGCGGCAGATGTCGCGAGACCAGTGGCAACGCCTCGCCGCCAGCCGCCGGCAACAGGTAGCCGTCCGGCATGCCGCCATTCCACACCTCGACCACCCGCCGCTCGAAACTCAGGTTGAGCAGCAGCGCACAGCAGAACATATCCACAGGCAGGATGCGCTTGAGCTTGGCATTCATCTCGCGCAGGGTTTCCGCCAGGCCGTAGCCCTTGGCCGTCATGCCATAGAAGACCTCGGCCAGGGGCATGGCCCCCACCGCGGCGGGTAGGCCATGACCGGTGAAATCGCCGAGCAGCACATGCATCTCGCCGGTCGGCGTGAAGGCGGCCAGCAGCAGGTCGCCGTTGAACAGGGCGTAGGGCGATTGCAGGTAGCGGATGTTCGGCGCACTGAGGCAGCCGGCGTGGGCAATCTGGTCGAATACCGCCTTGGCCACGCGCTGCTCGTTGAGCAGGTGATTGTGGTGCAGGGCAATCTGGTCACGTTGCTCCAGCACCGTGGCCTGCAAGCGCCGCAGGCGATCCATGGCCTTGATCTTGGCCGCCAGCACCACCGGACTGTAGGGCTTGGCCAGAAAGTCGTCACCGCCGGCCTCCAGGCAGCGCACCAGCGCCGCGTCCTCGGTCAGCGAGGTGAGAAAGATGATCGGCACCAGCTCTTCACCGGCCAGCGCCTTGATCTGCCGCGCCGCTTCGAAGCCGTCCATCACCGGCATCACCGCATCCAGCAGTACCAGTTGCGGACGCTGCTCGGCGAACAGGGCCACGGCCAGCTTGCCGTTCTCGGCAGTGAGTACGCGATGCCCCTGCTTGCGCACGAGTGTCGCCAGAAGCAGACGGTCGGTGGCGCCGTCCTCGACGATCAGCACCGTCAGGGCATCGTGAGCACTCATGGCGCGACTCAAGAGATATCGAAGAGGTTTTCGAAATTGGAGATCGCCAGGATCTTGCGCACGTCGACGCTGGTGTTGATCACGCGGATCTGCGAGTCGTCGCCACCGGCGTAATCACGCAAAAGCAGGAGCATGCCCAGGGCCGAGCTGTCCAGGTAGGTGGCCTCCTTGAGATCGACGTCCACGCTGTCCGGGCGCGCCTGTCTTTTCTCGTAGGAGTCGCGAAATTCCTGATGCTTGCCGAAATCGAAACGACCCTTGACGCGGATCGTCAGCTTTTTCCCGTCCTGGGACAACTCGGATTCAACAGCCATGTTGGCGCTTCCTTCGAAGGTGGCGAGTGCGAACCTCTAGAAGGTTTAGCAGCCGGTCCTCGGCCCGGCAAGGCCGGCCGACCAGCGCTCGACCACTAGAAGTGGTCGTGCCGGGGAAGGCGCTGGGACAGTTCGTCGAGCAGCTTCTGCTCGCGCTTGTCTTCGAGCAGGCGCGCCTCTTCGATATAGCGCTGGACCAGCTTGCGCAGCCCCTCGACCCGCGCATAGGCCTCCTGCCAGGTACCGCGCGCGCTGTTGAGGTTGTTCTGATGCCAGACCAGGCTCTGGTGCTGCTGGGCTACCGCCGTGTCGAGCTGACCCAGAAAGCGCTGGAAACCCACCAGCCATTTGCCCGACACCCCTTGGCTACCGCGCTGCATCCATTGCTGCTGGTAATCGCTGCGAAACTGGTCGAGTTCGGCGAGCTTGGCCTGGGCCTGGTTGACCTGCTGCTGGAAGTGGCCGAGGCGCTGGGCGGCCTTGCGCTCGGCATCCTCGGCCATTTCCACCACCGGGGCCAGGCGGGCGGCGCGGCTGGGCTGGGCCATGGGCTATCAGCCCGCTGCCAGCGGGGTGAAGACCGCCGCCAGTTGTTCGCGGCTCTGCTCCTGGCTGACATTCTCGTTCAACCCCTGGCGCAGGAAGTGCACCAGTCGCGGCTGCAGCGAAATCGCCAGGTCGGTTTCCTTGTCGCCACCCGCCACGTAGGCACCGACGCTGATCAGGTCACGGCTCTGCGACAGTCGCGACCAGAGCTGCTTGAACTGCTGGGCCTGGGTCATCTGTTCCGGCGTGACCACCTGCGGCATGACCCGGCTGATGGACGCCTCGATATCGATGGCCGGGTAATGCCCCTCCTCCGCCAGGCGCCGCGACAGCACGATATGGCCGTCGAGCACACCCCGGGCCGAGTCGGCGATCGGATCCTGCTGGTCGTCGCCTTCGGAGAGCACGGTGTAGAAGGCGGTGATCGAACCACCGCCGGCCTCGCCATTACCGGCGCGCTCCACCAGCTTGGGCAGCTTGGCGAAGACCGACGGCGGATAGCCCTTGGTCGCCGGCGGCTCGCCGATGGCCAGGGCGATTTCCCGCTGGGCCTGGGCGAAACGGGTCAGGGAGTCCATCAGCAGCAGGACGTTCTTGCCCTTGTCGCGGAAATACTCGGCGATCCGCGTGCAGTACATGGCCGCACGCAAGCGCATCAACGGCGCGTCGTCCGCCGGCGAGGCCACCACCACCGAGCGCTTGAGCCCCTCGGTGCCGAGGATATGCTCGATGAATTCCTTTACCTCGCGGCCCCGCTCGCCGATCAGCCCGACCACGATGATGTCGGCCTCGGTGAAGCGGGTCATCATCCCCAGCAACACCGACTTACCCACACCGGTACCGGCGAACAGGCCAAGACGCTGGCCGCGGCCGACGGTCAGCAGGCCGTTGATGCTGCGGATACCGACATCCAGGGGCTGACTGATGGGGTCGCGGTTCAGCGGGTTGATGGTCGGGCCATCCATCGGCACCCAGTCCTCGGCCTTCATCCCGCCCTTGCCGTCAAGGGCACGACCGGCGCCGTCCAGCACCCGGCCGAGCATGCTCATGCCCATGGGCAGGCGGCCGCTGTCATCCAGCGGCACCACCCGCGCACCGGGGGCGATCCCGGCAACGCTGCCCACCGGCATCAGGAATACCTTGCCGCCGGAGAAGCCCATGACTTCGGCTTCGACTTCCACCGGGTGGTAGCTGTCATCGTTGATTACCTTGCAGCGGCTGCCAATGGCCGCGCGCAAACCCTCGGCCTCCAGGGTCAGGCCAACCATGCGCAGCAGGCGGCCTTCCACGACGGGCTGACCCGGCAGGCGAATAGCGTCGGCATAGGTGCCCAGGCGCTTGGCGAAACTGGTGCGATCAAGGCGCATCGCTGGTTTCCGCTGCCTCGGCTGGCACCTTCGGCTTGTCCAGCAGTTCGATATGCAGGTCCGGTGCGGCGGGATGCAGGCCCTGGTCGTGCAACTGGTCGAACAGTTGCTTCACCGCTTTCTCGATACGGGTTTCCATGGTCGCGTCGATACGGCTGTGGGCGGTCTCGATCCAGCAGCCGCCGGGCTGCAGCGAGTCGTCTTCGAGCAGCCGCCAGTTTTCCTCGTGGCGTTCCCGCAGGGCCTTGGCCAGGGCGAAATCCTGGGGGTTCAAATGAATGCGGATGTTCTCGGCGCCCATGGGCAGCAGCTTCAGCGCTTCACGCAGGACGTGGGTGATCTGGCTGGAGTCGGTTTTCAGTTCGCGACCGATGACTTCCCGAGCAATGTGATTGACCAGGTGCACCAAGTGCTTCTCGATCTGCGCATCCTGCTCGGCGATGGGCTCCAGCAGGTGCTCCATCAGTTGTTCCAGACTTTCCAGGCGGGCGTTCAGCGCCACCTCGGCTTCCTGGCGCACCTTGAGCTGGGTGCTGTGGAAACCTTCGCGCTCGCCGGTGGCGAAACCTTCGTTGTAAGCCTCCTGGCGAATGCTTTCGAGCTCTTCGAGGGTCAGCGGCTGGACTTCCTCCAGCGGGACTTCCTCGACCTCCTCGGCGACTTCTTCCGGTTCAGGCTCGGGTTCGGGCTCCGGCTCGGGATCGAAACTGGGCAGCGCCCAACGGTCGAACCCCTCGAGGTCGCGGGCGCGGATCAGTTCACTCAGATGTTCGTTGGTCGACATGATTCCATGCGCTCAAAGTCGGTTACGGATGATCGAACCCAAGCCGGCCACAACCAGGGCTGCCTGGCAATCGACGCCGGCCCCGCAAGGCCGGCGTCGACAGATCAGATCATCTCTTCGGCACCTTTGCCGCCCAGCACGATCTCGCCGGCTTCGGCCATGCGGCGGGCGATGGTGAGGATTTCCTTCTGCGCGGTCTCGACGTCGCTGACGCGGACCGGGCCCTTGGCTTCCAGGTCGTCGCGCAACAGCTCGGAAGCGCGCTTGGACATGTTCTTGAAGATCTTGTCCTTGACCTTTTCGTCGGCGCCCTTGAGGGACACCACCAGCACGTCGGAAGACACTTCGCGCAACAGGGCCTGGATTCCGCGGTCGTCGACATCGGCCAGGTTGTTGAAGACGAACATGAGGTCTTCGATCTGCTCGGAGAGATCGCCGTCGATCTCGCGGATCGCATCCATGAGCTGGCCTTCGACCGAACTGTCGAGGAAGTTCATGATGTCTGCGGCACGCTTGATACCACCCAGGGTGGTGCGCGCGGCGTTCGAGTTGCCGGAGAACTGCTTCTCGAGGATCTGGTTGAGCTCCTTCAGGGCCGCCGGCTGCACGGTGTTCAACGACGAGACGCGCAGGATGATGTCCAGGCGCACCTTGTGGTCGAAGTTGCCGAGGACTTCCCCGGCCTGGTCCGGATCGAGATAGGCCACGACGATTGCCTGGATCTGCGGGTGTTCGTAGCGAATGACGTCGGCGACAGCGCGAGGTTCCATCCACTTCAGGCTGTCCAGACCACTGGTGTTGCCACCCAGCAGGATCCGGTCGATCAGGCCGTTGGCCTTGTCCTCGCCGAGGGCCTGGGTGAGCATCTTGCGGATGTAGCCGTCGGAGCCGACACCCAGGCTGGTCTGGTCGCCGACGATCTCGACGAACTCGCTCATCACCTGCTCGACCTGCTCGCGATGGACGTTGCCCATCTGCGCCATGGCCACGCCAACCCGCTGGACCTCTTTCGGCCCCATGTGCCGCAGTACCTGCGCGGCGTCGGTCTCGCCCAGCGACAACAGCAGGATGGCTGCCTTGTCGACGCGGGTGAGCTTGGAAGTCAGGGCTCGATTGTCACTCATCGGCGTTGATCCACTCTTTCACGACCTGGGCCACGCGACCCGGGTCTTCTGCCACCAGACTCTTGATAGCGTTGAGCTGGGCATCGTAGCCCTCGCTCGGACTAGGCAAGAGGATGCTTTGCGGACCACCCAGGCTCACACGGTCGCTCGGCATTTCGCCGTCCAGACCGATCATGCCGCCCAGTTCCATGTCTTTGTCGCTGCTGCCCGACTGCCTGCCATTGCCGGTGATGTTGTTGAGTACCGGACGCAGGACCCCGAACACCAGCACCAGGATGAACAGCACGCCCAGCACCTGCTTGACGATGTCCCAGAACCACGGCTGCGAATAGAACGGAATCTCGGCGATGGCCTCGCTACGGTCGGCGGCGAACGGCACGTTGATCACGCTGAC
The DNA here is from genome assembly GCF_057808595.1 of Pseudomonas sp. FG98. Lineage (NCBI taxonomy): Bacteria > Pseudomonadati > Pseudomonadota > Gammaproteobacteria > Pseudomonadales > Pseudomonadaceae > Pseudomonas > Pseudomonas sp. FG98. The sequence continues at coordinate 28,130 of NZ_JBMDIJ010000015.1, forward strand.
ACTGTCGCCACGGCTGGCGTCGAAGCCCACTGCGTCCTGGACCAGACGGGTAAAGCGAGCCAGGTCCTCGGCACTCCATGGCGCCGTGGTGGTGTTGCCGTTGGCGGGGTCGATCTTGACCTGGTCATCCACCACTACCGCGACCGACAGGCGGGTGACACGCCCCTGCTGCTGGCGGGTGTGGCTGATGGAACGGTCGAGTTCGAAGTTCTTGGTCGATTGCTGGCGCTTGTCCGACGGATAAGGCGCGAGCATCGGCTGGCCGGTGGCCGGATCCATCACTTGCTGGCCGTTGGCGTCGAGCAGCGGCTGGCCGGGCTGGATCGCTGCGGCGGCGCCGGCAGCGCCGCCACCGGTGGTCTGCGGCGCGCTGGCCGGACCTGGTGGCTGGTTGCTCAGGGCACCCGGTACGCCTTGCGGGCCCGAGCTGCTGGAACGCTGTTCATTGACCGACTGCTCGCTGCGCAGGGCTGGCTGGTCGGGGTTGAACTGTTCGGAAGTGGATTCGACGGCGCTGAAGTCGACGTCGGCGGAGACTTCGGCCTTGTAGCGATCGTTGCCCAGCACCGGCTGCAGGATGTTGTGCACCCGCTGGGTCATCAGGCCTTCCATGCGCCGGCTGTAGTCGAACTGCTTGCCGGCGACGGTGAGCTCGGTGTTTTCCAGCTGGCTGGAGAGCAGGTTGCCTTTCTGGTCGACCACCGTGACCTGGGACTTGTCCAGCTCGGGCACGCTGGTTGCCACCAGGTTGACGATGGCCATGACCTGCCCGGCTTCCAGGGCGCGCCCCGGGTAGAGCTCGACCAGCACGGAAGCACTCGGTTTGCGTTCGTCACGGACGAACACCGAGCTTTTCGGGATCGCCAGGTGCACGCGGGCGGCCTTGACATTGCTCAGGGCGGAAATGGTCCGCGCCAGCTCGCCTTCCAGGCCGCGACGGTAGCGGGTGGCTTCCATGAACTGGCTGGTACCGAGGCCCTGCTCTTTGTCGAGGATCTCGAAACCGACGTTGCCGTCGCTCGGCGCCACGCCGGCGGCGGCCAGTTTCAGACGGGCGCGGGAAATGTCCTCGGCCTTGACCAGCAGTGCACCGGAATTGGGCTCGACGTTGTAGGGGATGTCTGCGGCGGCCAGGGTTTCCATGACCTGCTTGGTGTCCATGCCGGAGAGGCTGCCGTACAGCGGACGGTAGTCCGGCTGCTGCGACCAGAGGACCACGGCGAAACCGATGGCCACGCTGGCGGCCAGGCCGACCAGCAGGCCAATCTGGCGCAGCATGGGCATCTGCGAGATGTTTTCCAGGAACGACATGCCGAACAGCGGCGGCTTGGGCGCTGGCGGGCTGCCCTTGGAGGGCACGTTATCGACGACTGCATCGGCCATGAATCAAATCCCGCCTTAAACCGGCATCTGCATGATGTCTTGATACGACTGGACCAGCTTGTTGCGCACCTGCGTCAGGGCCTGGAACGAGACGCTGGCTTTCTGCGAGGCGATCATCACGTCGGTCAGGTCGACGCCGCTCTTGCCGATTTCGAAGGCATTGGCCAGTTGCGAAGAGGCCTGCTGGGTGTCGTTGACCTTGTTGATGGCCTGACCCAGCATGTCGGCGAAACTGCTCTGCCCCAGCTCGGCAGGCGCCTGCACGGCCTTGGAGGCCGACATGGCTTCCATCTGCATGGCGCGCATGTCCAGCATCAACCGATTGAATTCAACACCTTGGCTCATGAACTTCTCTCTCCGACGGCCCGCATTTTTTTGACACTCACGCAGCGGCTGATACAGGACTTAGCAACAAGAGTGCCAGCTAACCCCGACGACTTTGCAAAACCCTTTCCGACTGCCCTCAAAGCCCCGTGGCATAAAGGCTGGCCTCGACATCCATGCCCGCGTCGCGCATCTGCGCCAATTTGTAGCGCAAGGTCCGCGGACTGATGCCCAGGCGCTCGGCAGCCTCCTTGCGGCGGCCGCGCTCGGCGCGAAGGGTGTCGATGATCATCTGGAATTCATGCCGGCGCAAGTCATCCCCGAGGCCACCGGCATCACCCGCCTCGGCCACCGCCGGCAACGCTGCGGACCGCGCCGGCTGCGGGGTTGGCGCCAATACCGGAAGCACCCCGGCGAGACAGAAATCCGCCGCAGCGATCACCCCGCCCTGCTGCAGGATCAGCGCGCGCTGGATCGCGTTGTCCAGTTCGCGCACGTTGCCGGGCCATGGATAGCCTTGCAGGCAAGCCCTGGCTTCCTCGGAGAGCCTAACCGGTGCGTGCTTCATTTTATTGACGTGGCGCAATAGCAGGCGCTCGGCCAATGGCAGAATATCGGCGCTCCGTTCGCGCAGCGGACGCCAGGCCAGCGGGAAGACCGACAGGCGATAGAACAGGTCTTCACGGAAACGCCCGGCCGCCACTTCACCGGCCAGGTCGCGGTTGGTAGTGGCGACCACGCGGATATCCAGGGCAATCGGCTTGCGTCCGCCGACCCGCTCCACCTCCCGCTCCTGCAATACCCGCAGCAGCTTGGCCTGCAGCCCCAGGGGCATCTCGGAAATCTCGTCCAGCAGCAGCGTGCCCCCATCGGCCTGCTCGAATTTGCCCGCCTGCGCCGCGATGGCCCCGGTGAACGAGCCCTTTTCGTGACCGAACAGGGTAGCTTCGAGCATGTTGTCGGGAATCGCCGCGCAGTTGATGGCCACGAACGCCTGGTCGGCTCGCGGCGAATGCTGATGGATATAGCGCGCAAGGACTTCCTTGCCGGTGCCCGACTCACCGGAAATCAGAACGGTCGAGTCACTGCGGGCGACCCGCGCCGCCAACTCCAGCAGTTGGGCGCTGGCTGGCTCGCACGCCACCGGACCCTCGGCATCGGCGCCACTGGCAGCGCCCAAGGCGTGGCGGGCCACCAGCTCCAGCAGCGCCCGCGGCTCGAATGGCTTGACCAGGTAATCGGCAGCGCCCTGGCGCATCGCATCCACCGCCCGCTCCACCGCCGCATGGGCAGTCATCAGCAACACCGGCAACTGCGGCTGGCTGGCACGCAGGCGCGCCAGCAACTGATGGCCATCCATGCCCGGCATGTTCACGTCGCTGACCACCAGATTGAAGCTATCGGCGGCAACCTGCTCCAGCGCCTCCTCGGCCGAACCCGCAGCACTGTAGGTGAAACCACCCAGCTCCAGGGTGTCACCCAGGGCCTGGCGCAGCGCTCGATCGTCTTCGACCAGCAACACCTTGATCCTGCTCATGCCGACACCTCGCGGGCGCCACCGATCAGCGGCAGGCTGACAGTGGCACAGGTTCCACGACCCGGGCGCGAACGCAGGTGCAACTCGCCCTGGTGAGCCCGGGCAACCGCCTTGACCACCGCCAGGCCGAGCCCGGTACCGGTGGCCTTGGTCGTCAGGAAAGGTTCACCGAGCCGCTGCAGCAGCCCGCTGTCGATGCCACTGCCGGCATCGCTGACACACAGGCGCAGGGTAGCGTCGCGACGATACAGATGAATCTTCAGGCGGGCGCAACCGGCGCTGGCCTGCAGGGCGTTCTCCAGCAGATTGAGCAGTGCGCCGACCAGCGTGTCGCGGTTGCACAGCAGCTCGCCGAGGTGGCTGTCGCACTGCCAGCGCACGTTATGACCATGGACCTGGGTCTGGGCAGCCTGCTGCAAGGCCTGGAACAGTGCCTTGGGTGTCAGGCGATCGGTCAGCGGCAGCTCGCCGCGGGCAAAGACCAGCATGTCGCGAACCTGGTGTTCCAGTTCATGCAGGCGCTCCTTGAGACTGCCGGCGAAACGCTGGCGGGTTTCCAGCGGCAGGTCCTGCTCGGCCAGGTGACTGGCATACAACATGGCCGCGGACAGCGGCGTGCGGATCTGATGGGCCAGCGAAGCGACCATGCGCCCCAGGGTGGACAGGCGCTCATGGCGAGCCAGTTGATCCTGCAGGTGACGGGTTTCCGTGAGGTCGTTGAGCAGCACCAACTGACCCGGCTCGGCATCCAGGGAACGCGTGGAAATGGACAGGCGACGACCGTCACGCAGGGAGATCTCGTGACCATCATCCTCGCGAGGCGCGAAGCTGCGGGCGATTACCTGGCGCCACAACTCCCCCACCAGCGGCTCGCCGAGCAATTCGCAGGCCGCCGGATTGGCCTCACGCACCAGGCCATGTCCATCGATCACGATCACCCCGCCTGGCAGCAGGTCCAGCAGGTTCTGCAGACGGTTGGCCAGGCGCTCCTTCTCCGCCAACTCGGCCATGCGCTGCGCGCTGACTACTTCCAGTTCGCCCTTGAGCTCGGTAACCCGGGCCTCCAGCAGGTTGTAGGACTGACTGAGCTGGGTGGACATCTGATCGAACAGGGCGAACGCCTGCTCCAGGCCGACGCGGCTTTGCTGCTCGGCAGCATCCGGACGTGGCGGCTCGTGGGAAGTGATGGCGGCGTGGGGCATCGTGCTCTCTCGCGTGGCTTACCGTCATAAACCGGTATGTGGAGAGCGATGTAGCAATAGCCATGCCGGAAACTTTTCCGTCATGCCGCCGCTGCCACATAAGAAACGGACAAGGCCCGCAGATGCGGGCCTTTACCGTACGAAAAGAAAGGCTTTAGAACAGGCCGCGAACAGTTCGCGAAAAAGCAGGCGTCAATCCTCCGCCTGCTCATCTCCCTCGCGACGACTCATGCCGTACTTGCGCATCTTTTCCACCAGGGTGGTGCGGCGAATGCGCAGGCGTTCGGCGGCGCGGGCGACGATGCCGTTGGCATCGTCCAGCGCCTGCTGGATCAGTCCCTGTTCGAGACTGCCAAGGTAGTCCTTCAGGTCCAGACCTTCGGGTGGCAACATGGCATTGGTCGGGAAACTCGGCGCATGCCCGTTGATCACCACGCGCTCTTCCAGATCGGAACGCAGGCTGTCGACCAGTTGCTCGTCTTCGTCGTCGACATAGCGGAATTTCTTCGGCAGTTCGGCAACGCCGATCACGCCGTAGGGGTGCATGATCGCCATGCGCTCCACCAGGTTGGCCAGCTCGCGGACGTTGCCTGGCCAGCCATGACGACACAGCGACATGATCGCCGCCGAGTTGAAGCGGATCGAGCCGCGCTTCTCGTGCTCCATGCGCGAGATCAGCTCGTTCATCAGCAACGGGATGTCTTCGACGCGCTCACGCAGCGGCGCCATCTCGATGGGGAATACGTTCAGGCGGTAGTACAGGTCTTCGCGGAACGAACCGACCTCGATCATGCTCTCGAGGTTCTTGTGGGTCGCGGCGATGATGCGCACGTCAATGCTCTGGGTCTTGTTGCTGCCAACGCGCTCGAAGGTACGCTCCTGCAGCACGCGCAGCAGCTTGACCTGCATCGGCAAGGGCATGTCGCCGATCTCGTCGAGGAACAGGGTGCCGCCATTGGCCAGTTCGAAACGCCCGGCGCGGCTGGTGATGGCGCCCGTGAACGCGCCCTTCTCATGGCCGAACAGCTCGCTTTCCAGCAGTTCCGCCGGAATCGCCCCGCAATTGACCGGAACGAACGGCGCTTCGCGGCGCTTGGAATGGTAGTGCAGGTTGCGCGCCACCACTTCCTTGCCGGTACCGGACTCGCCAAGGATCAGCACGCTGGCGTCCGTGTCGGCGACCTGCTGCATCATCTGCCGTACATGCTGGATCGCCCGGCTGGTGCCGACCAGGCTGCGGAACAGGTTGGGCTCGCGCTGCCGACCACGCTCGCGGGCCTGGTCGTACATTTCGCGGTAGACCTGGGCACGGTGCAGCGAATCCAGCAGATTGCTGTAGCTCGGCGGCATTTCGAGGTTGGAGAGCACGCGTCGGCGCAGCTCTTCCGGAAGTTCGAGCGAAGAAAATTCGCCCAAAAGCAGAACAGGAAGGAACTCATCCCAGGCAGCGACTGTCCTAAGCAAGCCCAGGACGCCGGCCGGAGCATTGACAGTGCCGATCAGGACACAGAGCACTTCACGACTGGACGACAACGACTCGACAACCTGCTCCCAGTCATGACTGGAGCACGGCAGATTTTCTTCCCCAAGAAAATTCAATACCACCGCCAGGTCACGGCGGCGAGCACTATCGTCATCGATCAGGAGAATTTTGGTTTCACGCCACATGCAATAGCAACTTCCCTAGTCAACTCGAGGCCCTTCGAAGGGCATGCTCGACATCATTCCGACTGAACGGTCAGTGTTCCGACGTCTGAAATTAGAAAACAGCCACTAGTTAAGTCAAAAAACCTTTAACAGTCAAATTTATGGCGCGTAACTGATTTTCGATCAACCGTCAGCGGTACAGATGGTATACCTTTGTCGCCTGTTGCGCCTGCTTGATCTTTGACATCTCGTCGGCGATTGCCTGACGCTCTTCCGTTGCCACATCGATCAACTGCCGATAGACACCCAGCAGATCCTGCAGATTGTCCCGCAGCGCTTCCTCGTCGACCACTTCCGCGCTCATCACTTCGTCCATGCAGGCGCGGCAAGCCTGATCCAGCTCACCCACCGCTTCCCAGTCGCGATTGGCCAGTGCGCCAACCAATGCTTCCCGGGTTTCCTCGATACGCTTGAGCACAGCACTCATCACGATATCCTCATCGCAACTGGTTATTGTGGGGCGACCGCGTCCCAGCCTTCCTTGACCGTGGTCAACAGATCCGCCACCTCGTCGAGCGCGGCGATGTCGTTCTTCAGGTTGGCGTCGGTCAGACGGCGGGTCATGTAAAGGTAGAGAGAATCCAGTCGCTCCAGCTCCGCCGTCATGTTGTCGCGATCCAGGCCTTCGCGCAGACCGCCGACGATGCCGATCGCCTTGCCGATGGCAATGCCCTTGCCGGCAAGGTCCTTGCGCTCCAGGGAGCCCTTGGCCTGGGCGATACGGTCCAGGCCGCCTTCCATGAGCATCTGCACCAGGCGGTGCGGACTGGCCTCGGAGGTCTGTGCCTGAGCGCTGATTTTCTGATACTGACGAAGGGCCAACATCGGATTCATGTTCGTACCTCAACACAATTGCTGTATGACCGGGCTATCGACCGGGCGTCAAAAAACTTTAGTAACCATGAAAAAAGCCCGACATGCAGGAACGGCACTGTCGGGCTTTTGGCGTCAACGAAGAAATCAGGAGTTCTTCTGCTGCGCAGCCATGGCACTGAAAATGGAGGTGATGTTATCACGCTGGGCATTCAGCTGACCCACCAGGGTATCCATGGTGTTGTACTTCTTGGTCAGCGAAGCAGTCATCGCAGTGATCCTCGCATCCAGGCTCGACTGCTGGTTCGACAGGTTCTTCTTGGTGCTTTCAAGAATCTTCGAACGGTCGGCGAGCAGGCCGTCGGACTGGGTATAGGGCTCCATGGCCTTGGTCAGGCGACTGGAAAGACCGTTGTCACCGGAGAACAGGCTCTGGATTTGACCACCCAGCTTCTGGGTGTCCAGGGCTGCGGTGAACTTGGTGCTGTCGAGCTCCAGCAGACCGGTGCTCTGCACGGTATTGATGCCCAACTGCGAGAGCACCGTCAAAGAACCATTACCACCCGATACCGCCGTCGTCAGCTCGGTGCGCAGTGCCGTCAGCATGCCCCGCGCCAGGGAATCACCTGCCAGCGCAGGCGCGGTCCCCAGGGTACCATCGGCGTTTTTCGGGGTCTGGCTCAGACCATTGATGGTGGTGACCAGCGCGTTGTAGGCATCGACGAAGCTCTGCACCGACTTCTTCAGACCGTCGTTGTTGGTGGCGACGGTTACCGTGGTCGAAGTATTTTCAGCCACCAGTTCCAGGGTCAGGCCACTGACGGCATTGTCGACCTTGTTGCTCTTGCTGGTCAGCGCCATGCCATCGACTTCGAACTTGGCATCCTTCGCCAGCGCAGTGATGAATCCGCCACCAGCGCCAGACATCTGGGTCTCGCCATCGATGGTCAGCTCGGGAATGCCACCCACGGAGATATCCGAGCCCAGACCGGTAGTGGTCGAGGTCAACACCAGGCGCGAGCCCTGGCCATCATTGATGATGTTGGCACTGATGCCCTTGGCGTTCAGCGCACTGTTGATCGAGTCACGGGTCGACTGCAGGGTGGCGTTTTCGCCGATCTCGACCTTGTAGACGGTACCGTTCTGGGTGATTTCCAGGGTGCCTTCGCTGATCGCATCGGTATTGCTGGCGAAGCGCTGGCTTGCGACTTTCGAAGCCGTCGCCAGCTCGTTGACCTTGACACTGTAAGTGCCACCTACCGCAAAGCTGTCTGCGGTGGCCTTGACCGACTTCTCGTCTGCCGAAGTGGCCGAGTAGCCGATGAACTGCGGGGTAGTGGTGCTGCCAAGCTTGCTCAGCGCGGTATTGAAGGTGGTGAGTGCGCTTTTCAGGCTGCCGATCGCCGAGATCGAGGCGGTGTTGGCCTTGGTCTGCCGGTCCAGCTGGTTCTGCTTGGGCGTTTTTTCGGCGTCCACCAGGGCTTTGACGATCGAAGCGGTATCCAGACCACTGCCAAGGCCCAGGGCCGGTAGAATCGGACTTGCCATCACTCTCTCCTTTTCGGTTCACGCCAAACGCTTGACCATTAGCGCACAAGGCGAAAATGTATCAATTTTCGTACCGCTTTCAGACTTTCTCGTCGAAAAGCAGGCTGTTGACGTCTTGCAGACTTTTCGCCAGCTCCAGGGCGGTTTCGGACGGAATCTGCCGAATCACTTCACCACTGTCACGGGCAACCACCTTGACGACGGTGGTTCCGGTGGACTCGTCCACCGAAAACTCCAGGTTGCGCTGCAACGACTGGACGTAATCCTGTAATCCCTTCACCGCTTCCTGAAGATCGGTGTCGGTTTTTTTCTGCTCTTGATTGTCCACAGCCGCAAGGCTCGGCTTGCTGTAGACCTTTTCGGACGCACCCTGTTCAGCAGCTTTGTCCTGCTGGGCCACAGCTGCCGCCGGAGCCGGGTAAGACGCGTTCAATCTGACGCTCATGTCCATCGCCCATCACCTCCAAAGTAAAAAGCGAGGGAATGCTGATGCACCCCCTCGCTCTTCATCGTAGCTATTACTGAAGCAGTTTCAGTACAGCGGATGGCAGTTGGTTGGCCTGGGCCAGAACTGCGGTGGACGCTTGCTGCAGGGTTTGCTGCTTGGTCAGCTGAGCGGTTTCTGCGGCGAAGTCGGTGTCCTGAACGCGACCCAGAGCCGAAGCCGAGTTCTCGTTCATGCTCTGCAGGTTGTTGATGGTGCTCTGGAAGCGGTTCTGGATAGCACCCAGCTCCGATTTCTTGTCGTCAACTTTCTGCAGGGCGGCGTCGATGGCGGTGATTGCGCCGTCAACAGCGGTGTGTACTGCGGAGTCCGAAGTACCGGAAATAGCCAGGGCGCCGGTACCAACAGCCAGGGCGGTAGCCGCGAAGCTGGAGGTCATCGAAACGCTCAGGATCTGGCTGGTACCAGTCATCGCACCGACCTGGAACTCCATGGTGCCAGCGGAACCGTTCAGCAGTTGCTTGCTGGTGCCGTAGGTGGTGGAGGTGGCGATACGGGTGATTTCGTCGGACTTGGCCGCGAATTCCTTGTTCAGAGCAGCACGTTCAGTGGTGCCGTTGGAGTCGTTACGTGCTTGCAGAGCCAGCTCACGCATACGCTGCAGGATGTTGGTGATTTCCGACAGAGCGCCTTCAGCGGTCTGGGTGATCGAGTTACCGTCGTTGGCGTTCTTGATCGCAACGGTGGTACCGGTGACCATGGTTTGCAGCTTGTTGGCGATCTGCTGACCAGCGGCGTCGTCTTTTGCGCTGTTGATGCGCAGGCCGGACGACAGACGAGTCATCGAGTTGCTCAGAGCGTCGGAAGCTTTGTTCAGGTTCTTCTGCACGCCCAGCGAAGTGGTGTTGGTGTTTACGGTTAAAGCCATGACGAATTCCTCGTTGGATGGATACTGCGGCTTCCGGCCCTGGCATCCGCCGGGTGTGGCCTAGAGAACCTTCGTAATGTTTATCGCCGGGTTCGGGGATTGCTTTAGGGGTTTTTCAAAAAAAAATGCCATCACGCCGCCACCCCTTGTAAATCAGGTACTTGCCCGAAAAGGCAGCGACCGCAAACGGTCAGCACGATGTGATGGCCATCACAGTTTCACGGCGAAACTGCCTGATCGATCAGGTCTGCCAGGTCGTATTCGAGACCGTCGGCCAGGGCAATCCAGTCCTGGCGCTGCTGGGCGGCAAGCAGCTCACCGAACAGCACAGCGAAGCGCTGTTGCACGGCCTGCGGTGCCTGGAAGAACACGCCGGGGGCACCGTCGAAAAGCTCCACCATCAGCACTGCGGCCTCGACATCCCGGCCCAGGCGAAACAGCCCGGCACAGTGGCGCGCCTGATCCTTGAAGGCATTCATCAGCAGAACTCCGCATCGAACTGACTGCCGGCGATCAAGGCGCCGGCGCGACTGGTATTGAAAAAGGCCACCTGTGGATGGCGAGCGATAAAGCGCTCCAGCTCGATCAGGTAACCGCGGAAATTCAGTTGGGTACGCACCCGCTGGCCATTGCCGTCGAGCACCCAGTGCCGCGCTGCCGCAATCTGCGGACCGAGCACCCCGTCATCCCAGCCGGTATGGGTACGATCCCCGGGGAAGGCGAAATCGGCGCCGAACAGGGTGACCCGGCTCGCCCCCATCTTCACTGCCAGGTCCGCCGCGGGATGGATGACGCTGCCGCCGACGAACAGATGCCCGCGCGGAATTTCTCCGCGAACCCGCTCGTACAAAGGGCTGTCCGAATAGGCGGCATAGCGCGGCCCGCGCCATCCAGCCAGGGTCTCGACATCGAGCATCGGCATGTACACCAGCGCGGTATTGGCCGAAGCCTCGGGCGGCAGGTGATGCAGGCGGATCTTGTGATCGACGCTAACCACGATATCGGGCTCGATACCGACCGCCAGCAGGGGCCTGTAGGCGGTGTCCACGGCGATGAACAACGGCCGCCCTGCCTCCTCGCGGATGCGCTTCAAGGCCGGCAGGTGGCCTTGCAGGGAGGGCCCGGTGGCAATGACGAAAGCTGCCTGCCCTGCCCGGCTGCCGAACAGCTCGGCAACGTCCCGGTCGCTGCGCAGCAGCGGCAGGCTGCGCTCCAGCAGCGCCAGCAGCTGCGGATCGGCTACATCGAAGAGGGTGTTGTTGAAGGTCAGGTGGGTTTCACTGATCAGGCGGTCGCGGATCTTCGCATTGACGTCGTCGGCCAGCACCAGCTCGGCCGGCAAGGCGAAGTAGGGTTGAGAGATTTCATCGGCATCGCCGGCATAGTCCAGCTCGATGCGTGGATCGGCCAGCCATTGCTGCTGATCGAGCAGATGCAGGACCAGAACGAACAGCGCGCCATTGAGAATGTGCACATGCAGGCGCTGCAGGCCGGGACGCTGCAGCAGGGCATGCTGCACGTCGCCCAGGCCGGTGCCGTAGAGATGCAACAGGGGACTGTCGGGCAGGCTGGCCGCCTGGAAACGCGCCTCGGCGACGCGATCATGACGACTGCTGAGCTGGATGCCATCGACGCTCAGGGTCGATCCGTGCCCCTCGCTCAGCACCGCGTTGACGCTGCCGCTGTCCTCGCGCACCAGGCGCTCGAACAACGACGGCCAGCGGGACTGGATAACCTCGGCGTTGCGCTGGAAAAACTCGCTCATGGATGAGCATCCCTTGCCTGCGAAACGCCGCAGATTACCCCGTGCCGCGCGTCAGGTCACGGCCGATGGAGAATCGCCGAGCCCCACGACAGGCCTACGCCGAAACCGCTTACCGCGACACGCTTCCAGGTGCTGTCGAGGGCGTGCTTCTCCAGCAGCAGGGGAATGCTCGACGACACGGTATTGCCGGTCTCGACCATGTCCTTGACGAACTTCTCAGGCTTGTCTTCGAAACGCCGCGCCACGGCATCGACGATCGCCGCACTGCCCTGGTGGATGCAGAAGGCGTCGATGTCGTCCGCAGCCAGTCCGGATTGCTCCAGGAGCTCGTGCAGGTGCGCAGGCACCTTGAGCAGGGCGAAGTTGAACACCTGGCGACCGTTCATGAAGAACACGCCATCGGTGACCTTCAGGTGCGGCGCGCCGGAGCCATCGGTGCCGAACGCCGATTTGCCCAGGGCCCAGATCGGATCCTCGCCCATCCAGGTGGCGGTGGCAGCGTCACCGAACAGCATGGTGGTGTTGCGGTCTTCCGGATCGACGATCTTCGAGTAAGGGTCGGCGGTGACCAGCAGGCCGTTCTTCAGGCCGGTGGCTTCCATGAAGCCCTTCAGCGCATAGATGCCGTAGACGTAACCGGAGCACCCCAAGGAGATATCGAACGCTGCGACATGGGTCGGCAGGCCAAGCTTGTCCTGGACGATCGCAGCGGTATGCGGCAGGCCTTCGGCGTCGCCGTTCTGGGTGACGACGATCAGGGCATCGATGGAATCGCGTGACAGCGTCGGATTAGCGGCGAACAGGGCGTTGACCGCCTCGACGCACAGGTCGGAGGTTTCCTGCTCATCGGCCTTGCGTGGCAGGAAGGCCGAGCCGATCTTGCCGAGGATGAATTCCTCGTCCTTGCCGAATTTGGCGCCTTGTGCGTAGTTGTCCAGGCCGGCGGCCGGAACGTAGCTCGCAATGCTTTTTATGCCAATCATCATGGCTTCCCAATGAAAAACTGCTGAAGATCACCGCTCGCATGACTCGAGGGGCGCCAGAAAACAGGGATTCCCGCCATCCGCTGAACTGGATGGCAGTGGCAGCGACGGTGACACGGCCCGTCACTCCCATTGAACGATAGAGACACAGATGTCCGTCATGACCGATAGGTCACGGATTTTCACAGACAATGGCACATTTTCCTAGGGCATGCCCTCGCAGACGGGCAAACGCCCTATTCCACCAGCGACCAGTCGAGTGCCGTGCCGCGCTTGAGCGCCTGCCGGGCCTTGCGCCCGAGCAGGGATTCGAGATGCTTGGGCGCCAGGCCCAGTCCCGGACGAATGGCACGCACATTACCGGCATCGAAGACCTCGCCGGCAGCCATGTCGCGCACCACGTACAACGAACGCCGGAAGCGCTTCGATGCCTGTTCGGCCTGGGTCGCGCCGTAGCGCACCTGACCCAGCGACTGCCAGGCGCGCCCGGTTTCCTGCACCAGGCTGGCCAGTTCCGCCGGCTCCAGGGAGAACGCCGCGTCCACCCCGCCCTCGGCGCGGCTAAGGGTGAAGTGCTTTTCCACCACGCTGGCGCCCAGCGCCACCGCCGCCACCGAAGCCCCCACGCCAAGGGTGTGGTCGGACAGGCCGACCTCGCAACCGAACAGCTCGCGCAAATGCGGGATGGTGCGCACGTTGCTGTTTTCCGGGCTGGCCGGGTAGGTGCTGGTGCACTTGAGCAACACCAGGTCGCGACAGCCGGCCGCGCGCGCGGCACGCACGGTTTCATCCAGCTCGGCGAGGCTGGCCATGCCGGTGGAGATGATCATCGGCTTGCCGGTCGCCGCTACCTTGCGGATCAGCGGCAGGTCGGTGTTTTCGAAGCTGGCGATCTTGTACGCCGGCACATCGAGGCTTTCGAGAAAATCCACGGCGCTCTCGTCGAAAGGCGTGGAAAAGGCCAGCATGCCCAGCTCGCGGGCGCGCCGGAAAATCGGCTCATGCCACTCCCACGGCGTGTAGGCCTGCTGGTACAGGGCATACAAGGACGAGCCGGCCCACAGGCTGCTGGCGTCCTCGATAAAGAATTCGCCATGGCTCAGGTCGAGGGTCATGGTATCGGCGGTGTAGGTCTGCAGCTTCAGTGCATGGGCCCCTGCCCGCGCCGCAGCCTCGACGATCTGCAGGGCGCGCTCCAGCGACTGATTGTGGTTGCCGCTCATCTCGGCGATCACCAAAGGCGCGGCATCGACGCCGATGCGCCGGCCGCCCAGATCAAAACTGCTCATGCTGCGAATCCTTCAATAACCGTTCGAAATGGCATTCCGACTGAATGTAGCCGGCACCACGAAAAAGCCCGAGGGAAGCCTGGTTGCCCGTCAGCACCTGCGCCTCGATCACCTGCACCTGCGGCCACTGGCGAAGCAGCGCGCCCTCGCCGGCGCTCAACAGCGCCCGCCCCCAGCCCAAGCCCATTCGCCCCTCGAACAGATACAGCGAAACCCGGGCCCGCGATGCGCCGAGCCGGTCGTAACGCAGCATGCCCACGGCGCCGTCGCCGGCCTCGCCGATCAACAGCAGGCGCTGGTCATTGCCAAGGGTCGCCTGCAGCCAGCGGCAATGGGCCTCCCACTCCAGCGGCGCCTGTTGCAACGATGCATGACGCACCGCCGCAGCATTGCGCCCGTCGAACAACAGCCGCGCATCCTCGAACGCCACTGCCCGCAGGCGCAAGCCCTGCCCGAGCAAGGCCACCGCAACCCGCTGTGCGCCCAGGCCATCCACCCACTGGCGACCGCGCTCGGCGAAATGCTCGCGCAGCGGCGCATTGTCCAGCAGCAGGGCGATGGCCTGGCGCAAGGCCTCCACCGACACCTGCGCGGCCGCGCCGAGGTACAGGTGCACACCGGCCCGGGCAAGGACTTCGGCGTTGGCCGTCTGATTGTCGGCGACACTCACGCACAGGCTCGGCACACCCAGGGCCGCACGCTCCCAGACCGTTCCACCGCCGGCGCCGATGAACAGCGTGGCGCCGGCCATGCGCCGGGCCAGGTCGTCGACGAAGGCCAGCAACTGCCAGCCGGGCCGCTGGGAGACCAGGGCCTGCAAGGCCGGCAGGTCCGGCGACGATTGCCCGGCGATGCACTGCACCTCGATGCCATCGATGCTCATCAGCGCCTGTAGGGTTTTCAGGGTCATGCCGCCCTGGTCGAAGCCGCCGAAGCTGACCAGCACCCGCTGCGGGCCGTCGGCCGCCGGCGCGGCGCCCTGGCGGAACGCCGGACGCAGCACGGCATAGCGCGGCCCCGCGAGCACCCGGCAGGCAGCGGGCACCAGGAGCTGGTAGGTCGCCTCGCTGGCAGTGGCATTCTGGTCGAGCAGCAGGTCGCAATCGTGGGCACGATCGGCCAGGTCGTCGATCACCATGATCCGCCGTGCCCAGCGCCTTGCGCCGCGCTCCCAGGCCGCCCCGAGTGCGTAGTGATCGACGATGATCCAGTCGAACACCACGCCAGGTGGCAACCGCGCGGCCAACGCCGCGATCTCGTCCTCGGCATCCGCCGGCAAGGCCAGCACCTCATGCCCTTCGGCAGCAATCCGGCCAAGCTGGTGCCCGGGCAGTTCACGACAGGCAAAGACTACCGTCGCACCCTGGGCCACCAGTTGCTCCGCGAGGGTCAGACAGCGCGCCACATGACCGATGCCGATGGTGGCACCGGCATCGGCGCGGATCAGTACCCTCACCCTTCAAGCTCCCCGGCAGCGAGCAGCGCAGCGTAGAGGAACTCGGCGCGGCGCCAGTCTTCCTCGGTGTCGATGTCCTGCACCAGATGGCGCGGCAGGATCACCGGCAGGCTGCATTCGGAAAACAGCACATCGCCACGCAGCCAGGCCTCGCTACGGCCCCAGTAGAACTGCCCGGCATCCTGGAAGGCCGGCGGCAGGTCCTGGGAACGGGTTTGCCGGAATTGCGGATACAACGCGGTCAATGCGCCGTCCCCGGTCAGGCCGAGGGCACGCTGCACCGGAAAACCGAAGCCACAGACGGAGAAGGCGAAGGAACGCTCGGCATGGATCTCCAGCAACTCATGCCCTTCGCGCAGGTAACGGCCCTGCAGCAAGGGCGCGGTGGCGTAGATACAGCAGGCCAGTTCGGCGTGGTAACCCTGCTCGCGCAAGGCTTCCAGGGCGTGCACGATCACCGCTGCGGTGGTGGCGTGATCGTCGGCCAGTGGCGCAGGCCGGATGAACGGCACCTCGGCGCCCAGGGCCCGGGCCACGTCGGCGATCTCGGCATCGTCGGTGCTGACGATCACCCGCTCGAACAGGCCGCTGTCCAGGGCGGTGCGAATCGAATGCTGGATGATAGGTTCGCCGCGAAACGGCTTGAGGTTTTTCCGCGCAATGCGCTTGCTGCCACCACGGGCCGGGATGATCGCCACCACGCCACGGGTCATGCCAGCACCTGGCGCAGGGTATCGATCACCTGGTCCTGCAAGGCGTCGCTCAGGTCCGGGAACAGCGGCAGGCTGATGGCCTGGCGGTAGTAACGCTCGGCCTCGGGGAAGTCGCCATCGCTGAAGCCGAGTTCGCGGTAGTAAGGCTGCAGATGGATCGGGATGTAGTGCAGGTTGACCCCGATCCCGGCGCCACGCAGTTGCTCGAAGATCTCCCGGTGCCGGCCTTCCAGGCTCGGCTGCAGGCGCACCACATAAAGGTGCCAGGCCGACTCGGCGCCGTCCTGCATCGCCGGCAACTGCAAGGGCAGATCGGCCAGCAGGCGCTGGTAGCGCCCCGCCAGTTCACGGCGACGGGCGAGAAACGCGTCCAGCCGGTTCAACTGGGACAGCCCAAGCGCCGCCTGGATATCGCACATGCGGTAGTTGAAGCCCAGCTCGGTCTGCTGGTAGTACCAGCCACCATGGCTGGGCTCGGTCATGCGTGCCGGGTCGCGGGTGATGCCGTGGCTGCGCAGGTCACGCAGGCACTGGGCCAGCCCAGGGTCGTTGCACAGGACCATGCCACCCTCGCCGCTGGTGACGATCTTCACCGGATGGAAGCTGAACACCGTCAGGTCGGCATAACGACCGCTACCCACCGGCTCGCCGGCATAGCGCGCGCCCATGGCATGGGCGGCGTCCTCGATCACCCGTACACCGTATTCCCGGGCCAGCCGGGCGATTTCCGCCATGTCGCAGCTCTGCCCGGAAAAGGCCACCGCCACCAGCACCTTGGGCAAGCGCCCAAGCGCCCGGGCGCCCTCCAGTTTGTCGGCGAGGGCCCGGACATCGAGGTTCCAGGTCAGCGGATCGATATCGACGAAATCTACCTCGGCACCGCAATAACGCGCACAGTTGGCCGAGGCGACAAAGCTGTTGGGACTGGTCCAGAGCAGATCGCCAGGGCCGAGCCCGGCGGCCAGGCAAGCCAGGTGCAGGCCAGCGGTGGCGTTGCAGACCGCGACCGCGTGGGCGGCCTGGCAGCGCTCGGCCACGGCGCGCTCGAAACGCTCCAGGGTCGGCCCCTGGGTCAGCCAGTCGGAGCGCAGCACCTCGACCACCGCGTCGATATCGGCCTGGTCGACGTTTTGCCGGCCGTAGGGAATCATGCCGGCAACCGTGCGTGCAGCTCGGTGATGCCCTGGACCGAGAGAAATTCCGGATTGGTATCGGAGCGGTACTCGAAGTCTTCCGCTACCCGCCGCCCCTGCTCGCCGACGCCATCCACGGCGAAATCGGCATCGACATTGTTGAAGCGGATCGACGGTTCGATGGTGAAGTGATCGGCGAACTCCAGGGTCATCCGCGCATCGTCCAGCGGGATCATCAGCTCGTGCAGCTTCTCGCCGGGACGGATGCCCACCACCTTGTGCGGCAACTCCGGCGCCATGCCCCGGGCCAGGTCGACGATGCGGATCGACGGGATCTTCGGCACGAAGACCTCGCCGCCATGCATGCGCGCAAAGCTGTCGAGGACGAACTGCACGCCGTGGTCGAGGGTGATCCAGAAGCGGGTCATGCGCGGGTCGGTGATCGGCAGCTCGTTGGCGCCCTCCCCGATCAGCTTGTTGAAGAACGGCACCACCGACCCTCGCGAACCGGCCACGTTGCCGTAACGAACCACGGCGAAGCGGGTCTGCTGGCTGCCGGCGACGTTGTTGGCGGCAACGAACAGTTTGTCGGACAGCAGCTTGGTCGCACCGTACAGGTTGATCGGGCTGGCGGCCTTGTCGGTGGACAGGGCGACGACCTTCTGCACGCCATTCTCGATGGCCGCGGCAATGATGTTCTCGGCGCCATTGACGTTGGTGCGGATGCATTCGCTGGGGTTGTACTCGGCGGCAGGCACCTGCTTCAGCGCCGCGGCATGCACCACGTAGTCGATGCCGCGCATGGCCTGGCGCAGGCGCTCGGCATCCCGCACATCGCCGAGGAACCAGCGCATGCAGGGAGCAGTGAAGCTTTGCTGCATCTCGTACTGCTTGAGTTCGTCGCGGGAAAACACCACCACGCGGCGCGGCCGGTATTGCTCCAGCAGACGCGTGATGAACGCGCGACCGAAAGAACCGGTGCCGCCGGAAATGAAGATGGATTTGTCGTCGAACATGCCTGGATCCTGGAGCTCGCAGTGGGTCGGGGTCAGGAAACCAACGGTTTTCTGACCCCGGTCCTGTTTATGCAAGCTCGAAGCAAGATGCAGGCCAGCGAAACAGGTCCGCGCCAGGCTCACATTGCATGGCTGGCGCGGAAGCTGTCGGGCGTCAGCCGATCAGCGCCTTCCAGTCGAACGCCGCATCAGCCGGCTTCAGGCTGCGGCCATGGGCAGCGCTGCTCCACAACCCCTGCCACTTGCCGCGCAAGGCCGCCAGCGCAGCATCATCCTGCGGCAGCAACCCTGGATGCACCACCTGCACCTGCGGCGTCCACACGGTCAGCAGCCCGGCTTCGGCAACCTTCAGGCACAGGTCGACATCGGCCCAGGCGTCGGCGAGATCACCTTCATCCAGGCCGCCCAAGGCACGGAACACCTCGCTGCGAACCATCAGGCAGGCAGCCGAAACCGCCGGATAGTTCTGCTCCACCGCCGCCTGGCCAAGGTAGCCGGTCTCGTCCTTGCCCAGACCGACATGAGCGGCATGCACCCGGCCATCGGCGCCGAGCATCAGCCCGCCCTGGGTGACCTTGCCGGTCGCGTCCACCAGCTTGGCACCCACCACGCCGACTTCCGGGCGCTGGGCCTGGTTGAGCAGCAGTTCCAGCCAGTTGGCGTTGGCAACCTCGGCGTCGGCGCCCAGCAGAACCAGGTACTCGCCGCTCGCTTCGGCGCTGGCGGCATTGACCAGCGCCGCCGCGCTGAGACGCTGCGGGCTTTGCAGGACACGCACGCGCCCGCCGACCTGCTGCAACTGCTCCAGCCATTGCAGGTGCTCTGGCGATTGGCTGGCGTTGTCGGCGATCAGCACCTCGTAGCGCATGTAGCGGGTGCGCTGGAGGATGCTTTCCAGGCAGCGTTGCAGCGCCTGCTGGTTGTCCTCGCTGTGCAGGATGATCGACACCTGCGGCCGTTCCAGATGGCGGTAGTCGATGCGCAGCGCACCCGGCAGGGCCGCGCTGACCTGGGCCTTGTAGCCACGGGCGGCGAGATGCCGGGCCAAAGCCTGGCGCGCCTGGTCATTGTGCGCAAGCTGCGGTGCCGCGCTGATCAGCAGTGGCTCGTCGAGGTGGGCCAGGCCGTTCAGGCCGCCTTTCTCGATCAGGCGCAGGAGCAGTTCGTACTCCAGCGCCTCGCTGAACTCGCTGGCATAGCCGCCCGCCTCCACCAGCACTTCACGACGTACCAGCCAATGCCGTGCCATCAGTGCCGGCAGGCTTTGCAGCAGGTCGAGGTTGATGCCCGGACGCAGCACTTCGCGCCAGGCGCCACCGGACAGTTGCTGGATTTCGTCCACGGCCACCGCGCGGCAGTCCGGGGCGTCGAGCAATTCCAGGCCGGCACGCAGCAGGCCGGTTGCCGTGAACTCGTCGCCCGCCTCGGCCAGCATCAGCCAATCACAGGCGGTCTGCTGGGCGATGCGGTTGATCTTGTCGACATAATCGTCCTTGCTGACACGGACGAAATGCACGGTGCTCTGCAGGCTGGTCATCGCCGGCAACGGGCCGGTGGTGAAGACAATGACCCGGAACGAGCGGCTGATGCCGCCCAGCAGGCTATCGAAGGTCGCCTGCAATTTGCTTTCGTCGTTTTCCAGGTTCAACAGCAGGATGCCGATCTGCGGCCCGCCCTGGTGCTGCTGGAGGTGTGCGGTGACCGCATCGCGACTGCCCTGGTCGGGCTGGCGCGCAGCCAGCCAGTCGAGCAGGCGCCCGGATGGCTGGGCCGCGAGCAGGTCACGGCCGCCGTCGCTGCGCACCGCCTCCAGGCGGCGGGCCCAGGCCAGCAGCTTGCCGGCTTCCTCGATCGCGCCATCGTCCTGCAGCAGCTCGGCCAGGCGCTTGACCACCCGCAGGTTGTACGGCGCCAGCGCCAATGCTTCGCGGGCACGGGCCGCCTGGCTGAACAGGTTGTCGTTGGCCTGCACCACCAGCAGGCGCTCCTGCTTCAGCCAGATCGACTCCAGTTGCTCCTGTTGCACGCGGCCGGCCGGCATGGCGTGAAGGAGGAATTCGATCTCTTCCAGGTGATCGAAGAACGCCTGGTTGTAGAACGGCAGGTTGACGTACTGGGTCGGCAGGAACTTGCGCGTCGGCGCCTCGCCGGGAGCATTGATATGGGACGAGAAGATCGGCTCGATGATCAGCGAGCGGCCACCGGCCAGCCCCTCGTACATCAGGGCGAAGCTCTGCCGGGCAAGGGCACGCAATTCATCGCGCTCGCCCTTGAGCGGGGTGTCCAGGCCGGCCAGGACATCGGCGAACTCCTCGCGGCTGGCGACCGAGGCCGGGTCGGGCAGGGCCAGGGCGTAGGTCACCTCGGTGTTGTGCTCGGAGGCGCCGTAGTTGGCTTCGCGCACCGCATAAGGGATCGGCAGCATGCGCGCCTTGGCGCTGGCCAGGAGGAAGTACGTGTGGCTGACTTCCAGCCACTCGAAACGCAGCCGCTCGGGAATCTGCGCCATCCAGTCCTGCAGCAGCACGGTACGGGTCACCGCGTAGAACGGCGGGATGAAGGCGTAGAGGTAATCCAGCACGCGCTGGCGCGGATCGTCGCTGGCGAAGTCTTCCTGGCCGATCTTCTTGTCACGGCGGTAGAAATTGGTGTGCCCCGCCTCGGCCAGGTACATCATGCTGTAGCCCTGGCACATGCCGTAGTCCGGGTGGGCTTCGAGGAAGTCCAGGGACTCGGCGATGGCACCGGGCAGGATGAAGTCGTCATCGGCCACCAGGGCCATGTACGGGGTTTTCACCAGGCTCAGGCCGTGCTTGATCTTGGCCTGGAAGCCCATGTAGTCGTACTGCGGCAGGTGCTGGTAGTCGACCTGCGGGAAACGCTCGACGATCTCCGTGGCAGGCGCCGGCGAGGAGTCCAGCACCAGCAGGGTGCCCGGGAAGTCCTTGTAGTACTGCAGGGCGCGACGGAGGAAGCCGGGGCGCTTGTGGGTCAGCATGACGAGGGTGAACTGGGTGTTCAGGGCGGTGCTTGGCATTTCGGTACCTGACAGGAAATCTACTGTGCTCTTGAGGGCCCTATCGCTGGCAAGCCAGCTCCCACAGGGCCGTTGTCGTCGGTGAAGGTCAGCGCACCCGGCGCAGGTAGCCGTCCGGCGCCACGCTGATCAGCAGCTTGTCCTGCATCTGCTGGTCGATCTGGAAATCGGCGTTTTCCTTGAGGTATTCCCACACCGCCGTCTTCGGGTTGTCGCCCGGGCCCCACGGGCGATCAGGGAAGAACTCCGGCGGCATGTCCTCGACCACGGTGTCCATCACCACGCAGTAGCTGCCCACCGCCACCAGCGGCGCATAGGCGCGCAGTTCTTCGAGCACGTGCTCGTGGGTGTGGTTGGAGTCCAGCACGAGGATGACCTTCTTGCCCTCGGCAATGGCCTTGACCTGCGCGACGATCGCCGGGTCGATGCTCGAACCCTCGATCATGCTGATGCGCTTGGCCATCTGATGGCTTTCGATGGCCTCGCGGTTGTGCGGGCGGATGTCCAGGTCGATGCCCAGCACCTCGCCGTGGCCCTGCAGTTCCAGCAGCGAGGCGTAGTAGATGATCGAGCCGCCGTGGGCGATGCCGCACTCGATGATCAGGTCAGGCTTGACCCGCCAGATGATCTCCTGCATCGCCAGCATGTCCTGGGGCAGCTGGATGATCGGCCGGCCCATCCACGAGAAGTGGTAGCTGTACTTGTGCTTGGCCGATTCGTTGAAGAAGTCCCGGGCCAGGCCCTTGAGCTGCTCGTCCTGGCCCTGGGCTTTGATCCCGGCCTCGCATTCGGCTTCGAAGGCCTTGATAACGTCGGTCATGGTGCTGTCTCTCTGGGAAGTCATTGAAATGCGGCGCTGTCGACGGCGTGGTAGACGAACCGGTCGGCGGTCATGCGGCGGATTTCTTCGAGGTAGTTGGAATTCATCACGAACAGGTTGGCGCCATCGGGCAAGGCGGCCATGGCCTCCTGCGGCGACGAGACGCGCGCGCCGCTGAGCGGCAGGTAGCGGCCCTGCTTGGCCGGGTTGATGTCGACCACCTGATCGACGGCCACCCCGGCGCGCTGCAGGAACAGCGAATAGATCACGCCCTTGGACGAGGCACCCCAGATCGCCGAGCCCTTGCCGGCATCGCCGCGGACAATCTGCACCGCACGCGCCAGGCTGGCACTGAAGTCGGCCGGCAGTTGCAGCGGCTCGGCGCTGCCGTCATCGAGGCGTCGCAGGCTGGCAAGATCGGCCACCACGTACAGGTACTGCTCGCCGAACAACCGACCGGCCTCCAGCACGCGGCCGAAGAGGCGTTCGAGATCGGCCAGGCGGAAGTAATTGACGTGCTCGTAGAACAGGTCGAACCAGGCCTTGTGCTCGATGATCCAGTCCAGGCACGGCACCTCTATGTAGATCAGCCCGCTGCCGCCATTGGCCCGGGCGATCTCGTGGAGGAAGCTCACCGGGTCGGCGATATGCTCCAGCACATGACGGAGGACGATGGCCTCGGCGCGCAGGTCCAGCTCGGGGGTGAACGGCGCCTTGATCACATCGGCGTTGTCGCCCTCGTAGGCCGGGTCGATACCGGTCACGGCATAGCCGCGCTCGCGCAACAGTTCGAGGAAATACCCCTTGCCGCAACCCACTTCGATCAGGCTGCTGCCCTTGAAGTGGCGGGCGACGATGGCCTCGACATCGTTCAGGTGACGCTGGAACTGCCCGGAATGGGCCTGCTCGTTCTGGTAGTCGCTGTCGTAGCTGAGCTTGTCGGCATCGAAGGCGTCGTTGAATACCAGGCCGGTGCGGCTGTCCTGCACCAGACGCATATCGGCGCTGGCACTGGCGCGGGCACTGGCGGCATCGGCGAAGGTGCGGTTCTGCAGCACCGGCAAGGCGTCGGCGCGGTACAACTCATGCTTCATGGTGGGCTCCCAGCAAGGCGTGCAGGCGTCGGGCATCACCCCAGAACGCCATGGGCTCGTGCGCCGGATAAGGGTAGTGACCGAGATTCAGGGCAATGGTCGATTCGCGGGCGGCGCAGTGTCGTTCCACCAGGCTGCGCACCGACACCGGCTGGCCGCTGCACACATTGACCAGGCCGTTGAAATCGCGACGCAGCAGCAGCGCCGCCAGATGCTCGGTGACCGTCTCGATGGGCAGGAAATCGCGCAGTTGCTCGCCGGCAGACATGTCGAAACTCGCCTGCCCGGAATCGATCGCACGATCCAGCGCGGCCAGCAGGCTGTTGGGGTTCTGCCCATCGCCATGCAGGTAGAACAACCGTGCCCATTGCAGGTTGAACGGCTGTTGCTGGCGCAGGGTTTCGAGGAACAGGCGCAGGCTGTGCTTGGCCAGGCCGTAGGCATTGGCCGGACGGCACTCCAGCGCTTCGCTCAGCGGACCACTCTGCATGCCGTATTCGAAGCAGGTACCGGTGACCTGCACCTGCCCTACCCCGGCTTCCACTGCGCGCTTGATAAAGGCGTAGTCGGCCATCAGGTTGTGTTCGAGGTGGAACAGGCCCTGATAATTGGGCAAGCCCGGCCAGGCCAGGTGCACCAGGGCATCGGCACCTTCGCACAGGCCCTCGACATCGGTGCGCGGATCGTGGATATCGGCGGCGACGAATTCGACCCGTTCGAACCAGGCCAGGGCCCGCGCCGGTGCCTCGTGCCGGGCTACGGCGCGGACCTGGCAACCCCGCGCCAGCAGCGCGGCGACCAGATGCCGACCGACGAAGCCGCTGGCACCGCTGACCACCACCTTCAGGCCGCTCACAGGACAGTCAGCTCCGGCACGGCAATCACGAAGCGTCCGCCCCACTCACGCACCAGCGCCTGCTGCTCGCTGACTTCCTTGAGCAGGTTCCACGGCAGCACCAGCACATAGTCCGGCTGCTCGATGGCCAGGCGCTCCGGCGCGACCACCGGAATGCGGCTGCCCGGCAGGAACTTGCCCTGCTTGTGCGGATTGGCATCGGCGACCCAGGCCAGCAGATCGGCGCGCACCCCGGCGTAGTTGAGCAACGTATTGCCCTTGGCGGCGGCGCCATAGCCCACCACGCGCTTGCCTTCGGCGCGGGCCTGGAGCAGGAAACGCAACAACTGGTGCTTGATGCGTTCGGCGGCCGGGGCCAGGGTCGAATAGAAATCGGCGCTGGTCACGCCCACCTTGCTTTCCACCTCCAGCAACTGCCCCACCGCCGGCAACAGCGCCTGCGGCCCGCCCGCACGCTGGACGAAGACCCGCAGCGATCCGCCATGGGTTGGCAACTCCTGGACGTCGAAGATCTCCAGGCCGTTACGCCGGCAAAGGATGTCCACGGCAGTCAGCGACAGATAGGAGTAGTGCTCGTGGTACAGGGTGTCGAACTGGTGCTCGGCCATCAGGCTGAGCAGGTGCGGGAATTCGAAGGTGGCGACGCCGGACGGCTTGAGCAGCGTGGCGAAACCACGGAGAAAATCATTGATGTCCGGGACATGGGCCAGCACGTTGTTGGCCGCCATCAGGTCGGCGCCCCAGCCCTCCTGCACCAGTTGCCGGGCGCTCTGCTCGCCGAAGAACACCTCGCGGATCTCCAGGCCCTTGCCCCGCGCGGCCTGGGCAGTGCTGCGGGTCGGCTCGACGCCCAGGCAAGGGATGCCGCGCGCGGCGACGTACTGCAACAGGTAGCCGTCGTTGGCGGCGATTTCCACCACGCGGCTGTCCGAGCCCAGGGTAAAGCGCGCGCTCATGTCCTCGACGTACTGCCGGGCATGGGCCAGCCAGGAACTGGAGTAGGAACTGAAGTAGGCGTAATCCGCATCGAACAAGGCATCGGCGCGGGTGTAGTCCTCGGTCTGCACCAGCCAGCATTGCTGGCACACCCCGACCTTCAGCGGCAGCCAGGCCTCGGCCTGGGCCAGTTGCTCGGCGCGCAGGTAGGCATTGGAAGGCGGCGCGGTACCCAGGTCAATCAGCGGCAGGTTCAGTGCTGCGCCACAGCCACGGCAATTCATGCAGGCACTCCGGTGAAATGATGATCCAGCCAGGGATGGGCTTCATCCCGGGCCGACAGATTCTTGACAGGCAACGGCCAGGCGATCGCCAGGCGCGGGTCGTGCACCGACAGGCCACCTTCGCGACCTGGTGCGTAGTCGGCGCTGTGCAGATAAAGCAGCTCGGCCTCTTCACCGAGGACCTGGAAACCATGGGCGAAGCCGGCGGGGATCAGCAGGCTGCGACCGTCACCTTCCTTGAGGTGCTCGGCATGCCAGCGCAGGAAGGTTGGCGAACCCGCGCGCAGATCCACTGCCACATCCCAGACCTCGCCGCGCAGGCAGGTGATCAGCTTGGCTTCCGGCTGGTCGCCCTGCTGATAGTGCAGGCCGCGCACCGAGCCGAGGCCGAGGGTGCGCGAATGGTTGATCTGGCGGATATGGAACGGCACGTCGAGCCCGTCCAGGCTGCCCTCGCAGAACAGCCGGGCGAACTGCCCACGGGCATCGCCATGGCGCTTGTGTTGCACGCTGTACAGGCCGGCCAGTGGCAGCGGGTGCAGTTGCAGGTCGCTCACGACAACTCCGCGTACAGGTTCAACTGGTCGAGGGTGACGGCGCGCAGGTCGTCGCCACGCTTCCATGCCAGGTGCCATTGCAGGGTGTGCTCCAGGCACTCGCGCAGCGACCAGCGGGTGCGCCAGCCGAGCAGTTGCCGCGCACGGCCGCTGTCCAGGCGCAGCACACCGGCCTCATGCAGATCGCTCGGTTCGACGCGCATGCCCGGCGAGTCCGGCCATTGCCGCGACAGGTGCGCGACCACGTCGCCGACGCTGCACATATCACCTTCGTTGGGGCCGAAGTTCCATGCGCCGGAGAATTGCGGGCCTTCGGTGTACAGCCGATGGGCCAGCAGCAGGTAGCCGGCCAGCGGCTCCAGGGCGTGTTGCCACGGGCGGACCGCCTGTGGATAACGCAGGGTCACCGGATGGCCGGCATCCCAGGCCTTGAGCACGTCGGGAATCAGGCGCTCGGCGGCAAAGTCGCCACCGCCCAGCACGTTGCCGGCGCGGGCGGTAGCCAGGGCCAGGCCGTGTTCGGCATGGCTGGCCGGCGGGAAGAACGACGCCGTGTAGGACTGTGCCAGCAACTCGCAGCAGGCCTTGCTGCTGCTGTACGGATCATGCCCGCCCAGGGCTTCGTTCTCGCGGTACGGCCATGGCCATTCCTGGTTGGCGTAGACCTTGTCGGTGGTCACCAGCACCACCGCGCGTACGCCGCCGACCTGGCGGATCGCTTCGAGCAGGTTGAGGGTGCCCATCACGTTGCTGGAATAGGTGCCCAGCGGATCGCGGTAGGCCTCGCGCACCAGTGGCTGGGCAGCCAGGTGCAGGACGATCTCCGGACGCGCCTCGGCCACCACTTCGAGCAGCGCGCCGAGGTCGCGCAGGTCGCCACGGGCGTCCTTGATATCGCGACCGACCTTGGCCAGCTCGTACAGGTTCGGACCGGGTTGCGGATCGAGGGCAAAGCCGGTGACTTCGGCGCCCATTTCCCGCAGCCACAGGGCCAGCCAACTGCCCTTGAAACCGGTGTGGCCGGTCAGCAGGACGCGCTTGCCGGTCCAGAAATCAGCGCTCAGGCCCACTGTTTCCATGGGGCCTCCCCGCTCTGCCAGAGTTGTTCCAGGTGATTCTTGTCGCGCAGGGTGTCCATCGGATGCCAGAAGCCGTCGTGCTGGAAGGCACGCAACTGGTCTTCATCGGCCAGTTGCGCGAGGGGTTCGGATTCCCAGGAAGTCTGGTCGTCGGCGATGTAGGGCAGCACCTTCGGCGACAGGACGAAGAAGCCACCGTTGATCCAGCCGCCATCACCGCGGGGTTTCTCGATGAAGCCGCTGACCTTGTCACCGTCGCGCTCGAGGGCGCCGTAGCGTCCCGGCGGCTGTACGGCGGTAACGGTGGCGAGCTTGCCGTGGTTCAGGTGGAAATCCACCAGCGCGCCGATATTCAGGTCGGACACACCGTCACCGTAGGTGAAGCAGAAGGCCTGTTCGTCTTCCAGGTAGCGCGCGGCACGGCGCAGGCGGCCGCCGGTCATGGTTTCCTCGCCGGTGTCGACCAGGGTCACCCGCCACGGCTCGCTGTAGTTCTGGTGGACGTCCATGCGGTTGGCGCGCATGTCGAAGGTGACGTCGGAGGTATGCAGGAAGTAGTTGGCGAAGAAATCCTTGATCGCGTAGCCCTTGTAGCCGAGGCAGATCACGAAGTCGTGGATCCCGTGGGCCGAGTACTGCTTCATGATGTGCCAGAGAATTGGCTTGCCGCCGATCTCGATCATCGGCTTCGGCTTGAGGTGCGACTCCTCGCTGATGCGAGTGCCCAGCCCTCCGGCCAGAATTACTGCCTTCATGTCCTTCCCTCTCGTACGTCACAGGGCCCGCGCAGGGCGGACCGTCCTGATAAATCGCGCAGGCGCGGGATTTATGGCGATGGGAGGGGGACTTGCAGGAAACGCGCCAGATTGAACGACTTGCTGGAGCAGCAGAGACCTTGTGGGAGCGGGTTTACCCGCGATTACAGTAGTAGATTCGCAGACGCAATCGCGGGTAAACACGCTCCCACAGGGGCCAAATCATGCCTCCTACCGCCCTACCCCGGCATCCAGCCGTCGTACCAGACCTGCACATGCTCCGGCCGCAGGACGAAGTTGCGCATCACTTCGTCATGCAACTGGTCGCCCATGCGGTAGCTGGCCTCGGGATCGGCCAGGTGCATGCGGATGGCCTCCAGCCACTCCTCGGTGGAGTTGGTCTTGACCCGCGTGCACGGCAGGTAGCCACGGTAGGCAAGGGTGTCCGTGACGATCACCGGGTAACCACAGGCGCCATACTCCAGCAGCCGCAGGTTGCTCTTGCAGTCGTTGAAGATGTGGAACTCCAGCGGTGCCAGGGCCAGATCGAGGTTGAGACTGGACAGTTTGGCCGGATAGGCCCCCAGGCCCACCGGCGGGTGGAACTCGTGGATGTACGGCCGCAGGGCCGGCGGACACATGCCGAAGAAGATCCACTCGACCTCGTTGGCCAGGGTCTTGATGACCTCGGCGATGACTTCCAGGTCGCCGGTGTGACTGGTCCCCCCGCCCCAGCCGACCCGCGGCTTGCTCGACGTGCGCCGCTGGGCACGACGCCCGACCCACAGTTCCTCGGCCAGCATGTTCGGCAGCACGCGGATGTCGTGATGGGTGTCGCTGAGGGCATCGGCCAGCGGCTCGGTGGACACCACCAGGCGATCGCAGCGGGCGATGCCGCGGCGCAGCGAACCTTCGAGGTCGTGCGGGGTGTGCTTGAGGTGGCCGTTCTTCTTCGGCACCTTGATCACGTAGTCGTCCAGCTCGTAGATGACGAAGCCCTTGGAGTAGGTCTTCAGCCGCTCGATTTCCTTGATGAAGCCTTCGGTATAGCGACCCTGCAAAATCGCCACGTCCGGCGCGCTGCGGGCCAGTTCGACGTTGCTGGGGATCTCGAAATACTGCTGCTGGGTGATCCAGCCCGCCGCCTCCAGCTCGGTCAGCGGCTTGATCACCCGGTAGTGACCGACCGCGGACTTGTTCATCGGCAAGGCGAGGACATGGGGCAGTGAACGACCGACGAAGGGCAGCCAGCCATCCTTGAGCCCGGGATCCAGGCGGAATGCCGACTCCTTGAGCGACAGGTTGACGTTGTACGCCGGGTCGCGGGCGATCAGCGGCATCCACGCCTGCTGGAAGGTCTCGTGCTGTTCGACCAGCAGCTTCTGCCGCTGCGCCTCCTGCTCCGCGTCCAGCGCCGGTCCGGGCGGGCGGTCCAGCACCAGGCGCGTGCGCGGCGTCCAGACACTGAGATAACCGGCCTGGCGCATGCGCAGGCCCAGGTCGACATCGCTGAACGCGGCACTGTAGGCCGTCTCATCCAGGCCGCCCAGGTCAAGGAACAGTTGCTTGCGTACCAGCAGGCAGTCGGCACCCAGGGCCGAATAGTTCTGCGCTACCTGCAGGCGCTGCATGTAGCCACCGGCCTGGCTCATCTCGCCGACAAAGGGCGAATACACCGCGCCGCGCAGACCGAGGATGCCGCCGGCATTCACCACCAGACCCTGGGCATTGACCAGCTCGGCACCGACCATGCCGACTTCCGGACGCTGGCCATGAGCGAGCAGCACATCCAGCCAATCACCCTCGGTCACCACGGTGAAGGCATCCAGCATCAGCAGGTAATCGCCACGGGCATGCCGGGCGGCCAGGTTCTGCTGGGCAGCGAAGGAGGTTTCCTGGTCGAGACGCAAGACCCGCAGGCGCTCACCCATCTGCGCCATGGCGGTCAGCCAGGCGCGGGACTCTTCGCGCTGGCTGGCGTTGTCGATCACCAGCACTTCGTAGTTGGGGTAAGCGGTGTTGCCCAGCACGCTTTCCAGGCAGCGCTCCAGGGCCGCGACCTTGTCGCGGAAGCTGATGACCAGGGTCACCAGCGGCTGGCTCGGGTGCAGGTAGTGAATCTGGTTGATGGCACTGCCCGTCTGGTTTTCCAGGCGGTAGTCCAGGCCCAGGCGGCGCAGATGGGCCTCCAGGATCCGTGGGTTTTCCGCGACCACGGCCGGCGAGGACACCCAGGTGGCAAAGCCGAAGGCAGACTCCACCAGGACTTCCGGAATGTGCTCGATGGCCTGCGGGCCATGGTTCTCCAGCAGGCGCCAGAGCAGGTCATGGGGGGCCAGTTCCTCATAGCCACTGGCGAAGCCGCCCGCCGACAGATAGTGCGCGCGCGAGAACGCCAGCGCCCGCCCGGTAAAGGGATAGGCACGCTGCAGGTCGAGGTTGAAGTCGGGCTTGAACACCGGCTCGGTGGACAGCTCATCGTCCAGGCCACCCTCGTCGCCGTAGACACAGGCGATCTCGCCCAGGCGCACGATGCGCTCGGCCAGCAGCATCAGGCTGAACTCGCCGAGACGGTCACCGGCACGCAGCAGGTAGAACCAGTCGATGCCGTCCAGCTCGGGCAACAGTTCGTTGAGTTGTTGCGCCCAATCGCCCTGCAACGGCCGGCTGATCAGCTGTTCATCGAGACCGGCGCCAACCCGCCCCGCACTCAGCAACAGCGTGCTGGCGGCGCCATAGCATTGACGCTGGATACTCTCCAGGGTGCGCTGGCGCATCTGCGCGTCGCCCTCGCTATCGAGCACCACCACGGCAATTCGCGGACGCCATTCCCAGTGCTCGCTCAGGCGCATCAGCCGGCGCAACACCAACGGGTCCTGGCGGCAGTCGAGCCATTGCCGGTACAGGTCGGCAAAGGTGTCGCTGTCATTGCCCACCTGGGATTCCTGGATCGCCTGCAAGCTCCGCAGCACATGAACCAGGAACAGGTTTTCCCAGGTTCGCGCAACGATCCGGCCATCCACCGGCAGTACATGGATCTTCACCCAGCCGGAGAAGGTTTCAGTGGCCGGCGGGCGGGCGGCGAACATGCTGCGCAGCCATTGCAGCTCGTTGCCACGGGCCGCCTGCAAATCGGCGTGGCGACGCAACTGGTCGGGATGGATACGCTCGATGCAGTTGACCTGGGCAGTGACCGCGAGGTGGCCGCGGCGCAGCAGACAGACGAACAGGGCGAAGTCGATATGGGCATGGAAGCCTGCCTCGACCAGTGCCGGCAGCAGCTCGTTGAGGTCGCTTGCGCGCATCAGGGTATTGCTGAAACCACCGATGAAATTCAGCGGATTGCTTTCGAAGAAGTCCAGCAGGTCGTTGCCGTGATAGACCGTATCGCCCCAGGTGAACCAGCTGTTTTCCAGGCGCTGGGCCAAGGAAAAATCATCGCCATCCACCAGGCTGCGACGCGTGGTGACCAGGCTGAGATCATCATTGGCGAGAAACAGCTTCAGTTCGCTGGCGATGCAGTCAGCCAGCAGCCGGTCGTCATCGCACAGGAACTGCACATACTCGCCACGGGCCAGTTCCAGCCCCGCCAGCAGATTGCGCGGCAGGCCCAGGGGCTGCGGGTTGCGCTGGTAGTACAGCGGGCAGCGGGCCAGTGGCTCCAGTTCGTCGACGATGGCCTTGATCTCCTCGTCGCGGCCTTCGTCGCAGACGATGACCTCGAGGTGTTCATGGCTCTGTGCCAGGGCACTGACAAGGGCATCGCGGAAAAAACGCGAGCTGCTGGCGGGAATGACGAGACTGACAAGGGGCGCTGGGTTCACGGGGAATCTCTCGACCGGTGACTGCCCTCGGGAGAATCGGAACAGCCTGGAGCGTGGGGAGGTGGCGGCTACGCCCCGCCGCGCGCCGGGTTGGCGACGCGGCGAAGACGCGGCATTACAGGCTGTTGAACAGGCTCAGTTGGCTGACCCGGCTGAACGCCGCCTGCGAGGCCTGGAGCATGGTCTGTTGCAGGGTCAGGCGGGTCATCACCTCGGCCGGATCCGAGTCGCGGATCGAGGACTGGGTGCTGGAGTTGGCGATGCTCAGGCTTTCGTTGGCCAGCTCCTGCAGGTCGAGCGCCTTGCCGCGGGCACCGATGGAGGTGACGGTGTAGCCAAGCTGGTTCTGCCCGCTGCTGATGTTGGCAATGGCCGAATCCAGGCTGGCACTCAACCGCTGCTGTGCGACCGGATCGCCGTCCACCGGCTGTTCCAGGGCCTTGCGCAACTGGCTGACGGTTTCCAGGATGTTCTGGGTCTGGTGCTTGTTCACCGTGACGCTGTACTGGTCGGTGTCGCTTGGCGTGGCGCTGAAGTTGAAGGTGACGCCGGCGGCGGTAAGGCTGGTAGCCCCTGCCGCCAGGGTGCCTTCGCTGACCGGCCGGCTATCGGCGGTCATCGGCTGGGCATACAGCGCGTAGGTACCGCCGGTGCCGAACTTGAGCACGGCGCCGCCTTCCGGGAAGGCCTTGGCATACAGCGCCGAGTCGCTCACCGAAGTGCTGGTGATCTGGGTGGTCGAGGTATTGCCCGGGCTGCGGGTACCGTTGATCTCGTCCGGCTTGGAGGCCAGGGTGAAGCTGTGGCCGGTCAGCGCCGCGGTGGTCTCGCCTTCCTTGAGGTTGACGTTCAGCTTGAGGTCGACGCCACGGAAGGTGATGGCGATGCTGCCGGTGGTGTTCGGGTCGATCACCCCGGCGGCAGTGGCTTCGCTGGTGTAGTCGTTGCCGGCCTGGTCGGTGATGGAGAACTGGGTCGGACTGACCATGGTGATGGTGTACGGCTCATTGGCGCGGAACGCGTCGTTGTAGCCGATGTTGGCCGAGACCTGGCCGTTGGACAGGGTCATGCGCACGTCGGCGGCATTGGTCGGCGCAGTCAGGGTGGTCTCGGTGCGGCTGGTGTTGATCGCCTGCTGGAAGGTGGCGAAGCCGCTGTCGTTGCTGGCCATGGTCAGCATGTCGCCGACCTGCAGCTGCAACTGGGTGTTGTCGCCCTGATAGGTGTAGGTGCCATCGCCATTGCGCACGAACGGCTGGGTCTCGCCCTTGGACCCGGAGAACAGGAACTGGCCGTTCTCGTCACGGGTATTCATCAGGCTGAACAGTTGCTCTTCCAGCTTGCCCAGCTCGGTGGCCGTGGCCTTGCGCTCGGTGTCGGTGAAGGTGGCGTTGCCCGCCCCCAGCGCCAGCTCGTTGACGCGCTGGAGGATGGTGTTGATCGAGTTCAGGGTGGTCTCGGACTGGCTCAGGCTGTTGCGCACCGAGGTGGTGTTGGTCGCGTACTGGTCGAGCAACGAGCTCTGGTGTTCGAGCTGCAGCAGGCGCGCCGCCCCTACCGGATCGTCGGCGGCGGTACGCACGCGGATCAGGTCGCTGGCCTCCTCGCTGGTCTTGACGATGTTCGAATAGTTGCGCGAGTAGTTGGCGGTACTGGATTCGTAGTACTGGGAAGTGGAAATACGCACGGTCTACGTCTCCTTTAAAGTGAACCGATCAAGGTATCGAACATTTGCTGCGCCGCCTTGATGATCTGCGACGATGCCGTGTAGTACTGCTGGTACTTGACCAGGTTGGCGGCTTCTTCATCCAGCTGCACGCCGGACAGGGAGTCGCGCGAGGCCTTGGCCTGGGTCAGGATGGCCTCGGTGGCCGAGCTGTCCATCTGCGCCTGCTTGGTCTTGGCGCCGACGCTTTCCACCAGCTTGCCGTAGGCATCGGTGAGGCTGACGCCCTTGGTGGCGCTGCCGACGTCGACGGTCTGCTTGTTCTGCAGTTCGAGCAGACTGAGGCCGTTGCGGTTGTCCGAAGAAGCCGCGCCAGTCAGGGACACGGTGAAGCTGTCGTTGGTTTTCGGGGCACCGCTGACATCGATGGTGAAGCTGAAGTTCTTCTGTACGTTGTTGCCGTCGAGCACCGGCGCGCCATTGGCGTCGACCATGGGCACATTGATCTGCAGCGTGTTGCTCTGCCCTGGCAGGAAGGTGCCGTTGCCGATGGCGGTGCCCTTGGAGTCGACTACCTGATAGGTCTGCGGGGAGACGGTACTGTCACCGAAGACCAGGCGCACCGGCGTCGAGTACTTGATGCCGTTCTGCAGTTCCAGGCGCTGGGCCGGGTCGGCGATGTCGAGGACCGAGGTCAGCACTGGCTGGGCGATCACGCCGGTGCCAGTGTTGCTGCCGCCAGAGGTGGCGGTCAGCGGCGCGGCCATGGCCAGCTTCTTCGAGTCGGTCATGACCACGTCGAGATTGGCCGCGCCATTGCGCGTCGGGGTGATCTTGAAGCTGTCGCCGGCGCTGACCGCACCACCGTTGAGATTCAGGCTGAAGCCGTCGATCACCGGCTGCGGGTCATCGTTGAGATCGAAGGTGCCCATGCTGGTGTTGTCCGGCAGCTTGCGCACGGTATAGCTGGTGGCGCTGGTGAAGGTCACCTGGTAGTCGCTGGTGCTCAGCAGGCCGGTGTCCTTGATCACCACGTCGAGGTTGCCGGAGCCGGTGCTGTTGCCGGTCATGGCCAGACTGCGCCCGGCCATGTCGGCGGCGCTGTTGATATCGTTGAACAGCGCCGAGCCGAACTCGCCGTTCTTGTCGATGCCCTGGGCCAACTGGGTGTTCATCTTGTCAGCCATGACCAGGGCCAGGCGACCGATCTCGTTCTGCGCCGGGATCAGGGTTTCCTTGCGATAGCGCAGCAGGCCGCCGATCTCGCCACCGGTGAGGGAGTTGGTCACGTCCACGGTGGTGTTGTTGTAGCCCAGCTTGATCGACACCTGGCTCGGGTCGGTAGTGCTGGTCACCACGCTCAGGGCGTTGACGCTGGTACCGAGGACCAGGGACTGGCCGTTGGCCAGGGTCACGTCGATGTTGCCGTTGCGGTTGGTCGTCTGCACGCCGACCAGTTCGTTGAGCTGGCGGATGGTCTCGTCGCGCTGGTCCATCAGGTCGTTAGGCTGGCCATTGACTGCCGCGACCTTGGCGATCTGCTCGTTCAACTGGGCAACGGTCTTGGCCAGGTTGTTGACCTGTTCGGTCATCGACTTGAGGTTGCCGTTGATGTTGCTGTTCTGTTCCTTGAACTGCGCGCTGATGGTGTTGAAGCGGTTGGCCAGCGCTTCGGCGTTGGTCAGCAGCAACTGCCGCGAGGCATCGTCGTTGGGCTTGGCGGACAGGCCCTGGAGGGCGGTGAAGAAGTTCTTCAGGGCACCGGTGACGCCGGTGTTGGCATCGGACAGCAGGTTGTCCACCGAGCTGATCTGGCTCAGGTAGGACGCGGCGTCACTGTTGAGCGAGGTGCTGGTCTGCAACTGGTTGTCGAGGAAGGCGTTGTACACCCGGCGCACGTCGGCCAGGGTGGTACCGGAGCCGATGAATACCTGGCCGTAGCGGATCGAGCCGGCCGTGGTCTGGACGTTCTGCTGGCGCGAATAGCCGGCAACATCGGCGTTGGAAATGTTGTTACCCGTGGTATGCAGGCCCGACTGGGCAGCCGCAAGTCCCGACATCCCGATGCTGATCAAACTCGCCATGGTTCAAACCTTATAGTTTCGTAGTTGGGCTAATCGCCGCGTAGCTTTCGTACGACTTCATCTGTTTTGCGATCTGCGAGATCTTGCTGGCGTAGTTCGGGTCGGTTGCGTACCCGGCCTTTTGCAGCTCTCGCACGAATTGTTCTGGGTTATCGGCCGACTTCACCGCATCTTGATAGCGCGAATTGTTCTGCAGCAGGCTGACCAGGTCGTGGAAGCTGTCCTGGTACGAGTCGTAGGAGCGGAACGCCGCGGTCTCCTTGACGAACTGACCGTCGCGGAACTCGCTGGTGATCGCCCGCGCCGAATCGCCCTGCCAGTTGCCGGTGGCCTTGATGCCGAACAGGTTGTGGCTGCTGCTGCCATCGGAGGCGCGCATGACCGACTTGCCCCAGCCGGTTTCCAGGGCCGCCTGGGCCACCAGGTAGCGCGGATCGATACCGATGCGCTTGGCTGCCTGCTCGGCCATCGGCAGCATGGTGGCGACGAAATCGTCGCTGGAGTCGAAGGCCTTCTTCGCCGGTGCCAACGGTGGCTGGGCCACGGCGCGACCGTAGACGCGCATCGACGAGCCGGGCGCGGCGAAGGTCTGCGCCGGCTCCCAGTCGCCCTTGACCACCGCGTCGGTCATGGCCGTGGTACGCCCGGGAATGGCCGCGGTATTGGTGGTCGCGGCATTGCCGTTGGCAGACGGCACGATACCGGCCAGCAGGCGGTCGGTGAGCTTGCCCGGCAAGGCCAGGCGCCGCGAATTGAGGGCGGCGACGTCGTTGCGGGTGCTGGCGGTTTCCTCGGCCTTGCGCGCCGGCTCGGCCACCTTGCTTGCCCACAGCGCGCGCTGCTCGGTGTCCACGCGGGGGAACGGGCTGGTATTGACGCTGCTCGACTTCTGCTTGGACAACTGGCGCATCAGCACGTCCTGCAGACCGATGCCCCCGCCCTCGCGGGACAGGCTCACCGCCAGCTGCTGGTCGTACATCGACTGGTACTGCTTGGTGGTCTCGGTGTTGAGCGGGTTGTCCTTGGCCAGCACGTCGGTGGCCGAGCGTACCGACTTGAGCATTTCGTTGAGGAACAGCGACTCGAATTCCTGCGCCACCTTGCGCAGGTTGCCCTCGCTGTCGCGGTCACCCACCTTCAGCGAATTGAGGCGATTGAGGTCGGTGTAGGCACCGCTGTCGGCGGTGCTGAACATCGTGCTCTTGGGCAGATCCATGGGCGCCGTTCCTCAGATCACGATCAGGTCGGCCTGCAATGCGCCGGCCTGCTTCAGGGCTTCGAGGATCGCCATCAGGTCGCTGGGCGCGGCGCCCACCTGGTTGACGGCACGGACGATCTCGTCAAGCGTGGTGCCCGGGCCGAACTTGAACATCGGCTTGGCTTCCTGCTCGGCATTGACCCGCGAACGCGGGACCACGGCGGTCTGGCCATTGGAGAACGGCCCCGGCTGGCTGACGATCGGGTCTTCGGTGATGGTCACGGTCAGGCTGCCGTGGGTCACCGCCGCCGGCGACACCTTGACGTTCTGGCCAATGACGATGGTGCCGGTACGGGAGTTGATGATGACCTTGGCCACCGCCTGGCCCGGATCGATCTCGAGGTTTTCCAGGATCGACAGGTAGTCGACGCGCTGGCCCGGATCGAGGGGTGCGGTGACCCGCACCGAACCGCCATCGACGGCCTGGGCGACACCCGGGCCGAGCAGTTCGTTGACCTTGTCGACGATGCGCTTGGCCGTGGTGAAGTCCGGGCGGTTGAGGTTCAGGGTCAGGCTGTTGCCCTGGTTGAAACCACTGGGCACGGCGCGTTCCACCGAGGCACCACCGGGAATCCGGCCGGCCGACGGAACGTTGACGGTGATCTTCGAACCATCACGACCCTCGGCATCGAAGCCCCCCACCACCAGGTTGCCCTGGGCGATGGCGTAGACGTTGCCATCGATACCCTTGAGCGGGGTCATCAGCAGGCTGCCGCCGCGCAGGCTTTTCGAGTTGCCGATGGAGGACACGGTGATGTCCACCACCTGGCCCGGCTTGGCGAACGGAGGCAGGTCGGCATGCACCGACACTGCGGCAACGTTCTTCAACTGCACGTTGCCCGACCCCGCCGGCACCTTGATGCCGAACTGCGAGAGCATGTTGTTGAAGGTCTGCAGGGTGAACGGGGTCTGGGTGGTCTGGTCACCCGTACCGTTCAAGCCGACCACCAGGCCGTAGCCGATCAACTGGTTGGAGCGCACGCCGGAAATGCTGGCGATGTCCTTCAGCCGCTCGGCCTGGGCACTGAATGCCGAGGCCAGCAGAAGGGTCGCTGCGACGAGTTGCTTGAAGTTGAGCATGGGCATCCGGACCTAGAACGGGAACAGCGGGCTGAGGAAGAAACGGTCGAACCAGCCAGGCTGGCTGGCATCGGCGAAGGCCCCGGTACCGGAATAGGTGATGCGCGCATCCGCCACCCGGGTCGAGGACACGGTGTTGTCGGTGCTGATGTCGTCGGCACGGACCAGGCCGGCGATGCGCACCAGTTCGTCACCGGTGTTCAGGGTCATCCACTTCTCGCCGCGCACGGCGATGATGCCGTTGGGCAGCACGTCGGCCACGGTCACGGTGATGGAGCCGGTCAGGGTGTTGCTCTGCGCCGACTTGGCATCGCCCTTGGTACCGCGCTCGCCGCTGTAGCCGGCACTGAGGCTGAGGTCATTGCCACCGATCGGGTTGTTGGTGGTCAGGCTGGAGCCGAACAGCGAGGTCAGACCGATGTTGGCATTGCTGTCCTTGTCGATCTGCGAGTTGGCGTTCTTGCTCGCCTGGGTCCGCTCGTTGAGGGTGATGGTGATGATGTCACCGACCCGGAACGCCTTGCGGTCGCTGTACAGGTTCTGCTCGAACCCGGCCTGGTAGATCGAACCGTTGTTGGCGGCCGCCGGCAGGGGCGTACGCGGCAACACTGGCGCGTAATACGGATCGTTGGGCTTCGGCGTCGGACCGACGCAACCTGCCAGCAACACCGCCCCCCCCAGGGCGACGACGGACAACAAACGGTTCATGACTCTGACCTCACGGTGTAACGAATGGAGCGAAATGGCTCTGGCTATGCGATTACAGATTCTGCGTGACGTACGACAGCATCTGGTCGGCGGTGGAAATCACCTTGGAGTTCATTTCGTAGGCACGCTGGGTAGTGATCATGTTGACCAGCTCTTCCACGGTGCTGACGTTGGAGTTTTCCAGGGTCTGCTGCATGGTGGTACCGAAGCCGTTGAGGCCCGGGGTACCGATCTGCGGCGCGCCGCTGGCGGCGGTTTCCAGGAACAGGTTGCCACCCAGGGATTGCAGGCCGGCCGGGTTGATGAAGTCGGCGGTCTGGATGTTGCCGATGATCTGCGCCGCAGGGTTGCCGGCGGTGGTGATCGAGACGGTGCCGTCCTGACCGACGGTGAAGGTCTGCGCGTCAGGCGGTACGACGATGGCAGGTTCCAGGGCGAAACCGTTGGCGGTGACGACCTGGCCGTCGGAGTTCAGGTGGAAGGTACCGTCGCGAGTATAGGAAACGGTGCCGTCCGGCTGCAGGACCTGGAAGAAGCCACGGCCGTTGACCGCGAGGTCCAGCGGGTTCTCGGTGGTCTGCAGGCTGCCGGTCATGAAGTTTTTCTGGGTGCCGACGATGCGCACACCAGTACCGACCTGCAGACCCGACGGCAGCTCGCTGTCCTGGGTCGACTGGGCACCAGGCTGGCGCTTGACCTGGTAGAGCAGGTCCTGGAACTCGGCACGATCACGCTTGAAGCCGGTGGTCGAGACGTTGGCCAGGTTGTTGGAAATGACGGTCAGGTTGGTGTCCTGGGCGGACAGACCGGTTTTACTGACCCAAAGAGCCGGAAGCATGCTGTTCTCCTGGTACGCCTGTTTTACGGCGCTACGCCTGTGTCAATTAGCTGATTTGCAAAACCCGAGCCATGGCTTCGTCGCCTTCCTTGGCCGTGTTCATCATCTTTACGTGCAATTCGAACTGCCGGGCCAGCGCCAGCACCGAGGTCATTTCCTCCACGGCGTTGACGTTGCTGGCCTCGAGAAAACCGGACACCACCTGCACGTTGGCATCGGCGTCGGCGGGCTGGCCGCTCTTGGTGTGGATCAGGCCGTCGAGGCCCTTGGTCATGTTCTTCAGGTCGGGGTTGACCAGCTTGATGCGGTCGACCTCGGCCATCACCCGCGGGCCTTCGCCCATGGCGCGGATGGTGATGGTGCCGTCCTGGCCGACTTCGATCTTCTGCTCCGGCGGCACGGCGATCGGACCGCCATTGCCCATCACCGGCATGCCGTTGCCGGCACGCAGGACGCCGACCGCATCGATGTTCAGGCTGGCGGTACGCACGTAGGCTTCGCTACCGTCCGGCGCCTGTACGGCGATGAAGCCGTCGCCGCCGACGGCGATATCCAGGTCACGGCCGGTTTCCTGCAGGGCACCCGGAGTGAAGTCGGTAGCCGGGCGCTCGGTCATGGCATAGGCGCGCGCCGGAAAGCTGTCACCGAACACCGGCATCGAACGCGCCTGCTCCAGGTCGCGCTGGAAACCGCTGGTGGAAATGTTCGCCAGGTTGTTGGCATGGGCCTTTTGCGCCAGCGCGTTCTGGCTGGCGCCGGTCATGGCCACGTAAAGCATCTTGTCCACAGTCATCCTCCGCTGGGCTGGCGAACACTTGCCGTTCACCGCTGCTGTCGAGCGATGGAAGCAATTTTCGAACCAGATCTTGAACAGACCGGAAAAGGCCCGTGTTTTCGGGGCTTTGATGGTTTCGGGAGAGCGCGCGGGAGAGGAAGAAGACAAATTATCGGCGGTACGTTTGCCGGAGGGCGGCAAGATCCCGCCCCCCCTGCACAGCAGGAATCAGTCCCGACACCCGGCGTTGTTGAACGGCCCGGCAAAGCGCCGCCACCCCTCCCCCGGCGAATGCTGGGCACACACCAGACGTCCGTCGGCCTGGCTTTCCCAGCGATACCAGGGCGCCATGGCCGCCACCGCATACCCGCCCAGCAGCACCAGCAATCCGATCACGAGACAACGCTTCATTTCTCACCTCACTGAAACGACAAGCCCCCGCCCGAATCGGGAAGGGGCTCGCCTTGCCACGCTATCCAGCCAGCATCAGGTCATCTGGATGATGGTCTGCATGATGGCGCTCTGGGTGGAAATGGTCTTGGCGTTGGCCTGGTAGTTGGACTGCGCCTTGACCAGTTCGACCAGCTCCTGGGTCAGGTTCACGTTCGACTCTTCCAGGGAGTTGGAGGCGATCGAACCCAGGGTGCCGGTCTTCGGTACGTCGATGCCCGGGATACCCGAGTTGTAGGTTTCCTTCCAGCGGGTACCACCCTGCTGCTCCAGACCCTGCTCGTTGGCGAAGCTGGCAATGGCCAGCTGGCCGATGGCGCGGGATTGCTGGTTGCTGAAGCTGGCGAACAGCACGCCGGTGGAGTCGATGCTCAGGCTCGACAGGATGCCGGTGGCATAACCGTCCTGGGACTGGGACAGACGCGCCGTCTCGGTGTTGTAGGAGGTGGTCGAATTCATGTCCAGACGGATGCCGTCCGGGTTGGCAGCGGAACCGTTCGAGGCCCAGGTGCCGGTGGTGGCGTTGTACGCCGCCGGGATCCAGTCCTTCACGGTGAAGACGTTGTTCACCACCTCGAAGCTGTCATCCGGAGCGACCGAACCGGTCATGGTGTTGATGCTGCCATCGGACTTGAAGGTCATGGTGCCGGTCAGGGGCACGGTGCTCGCCGGGTTCTGCGGATTGCGACCGTCGATCAGGGTGTACATGGTCCAGGTGTTCTGGTCGGTCTTGCGATAGTACTGCTCCATGGTGTGCTTATTACCCTGGCTATCGTAGATCTCGGTCGAGAACTTCTTGCTGTAGGTGGTTTCATCGGTCGGCACGAAGGCCGGACCAGCCGGGGTGGCGGTCGGCAGCGGGATGCTGTCGGACGAGGAGTTCAGGTTGATGCCCTGGTCGATCAGGCTGGTGGCCTTGGGCGCCAGCGCCGAGGTATCGATCTTCAGGTCGGTCAGGCCGGCCTTGAGGATGGTGCCGTTCTCGTCAGCCGCGTAGCCCTGCAGGCGCAGGCCATCGGAGGTGACGACGTAGTTGTCCTTGTTGGTCTGGAAGGCGCCGGCACGGGTGTAGCTCAGCGAGCCGTTGTCGCTGAGAATGAAGTAGCCCTGACCCTGGATGGCCATGTCCAGCACGTTGCCGGTGTTGTTCACGTCACCCTGGCCGAACTGCTGGGAAACCGCGGCCAGGCGCACGCCGTTGCCGACGGTCTTGCTGCCGACGCCGAGCTTGCTCGCCGAGTAGACGTCTTCGAATTCCGCGCGGGAGGATTTGAAGCCGGTGGTGGCAACGTTGGCGATGTTGTTGCCGGTAACGTCCAGCTGCTTGCTGGCTGCATAGAGACCGCTAAGGCCGATATTGAAGGACATCTTTCACTCCTGTGCCGTTAGCCGGCTCTATATACCGATGGTTTGCACTTTGGACAGCGCGACGCTGCCCAGACCGGCGAGATTGAGCATCATCTCGCCCCCTGTCTGACTGATGGTGACGCTGCTGACGGTGGCCGGGAGCAGGGTGTACATCTCCATGGCCTTGCCGTCGACGGTGGTGGTCGCCTTGAAGGTGTAGGTGTCCGGCGCGACCACTTCGCCTTTTTCGTTCTTGCCGTCCCAGACGAACGCGGCGTTGCCGGTGGACTGGTCGCCCAGGTCCAGGGTACGCACGGTGTTGCCGTCCTTGTCGGTGATGGTCACCTTGACGTCGGTGACCGACTGCGGCACCACCACCGAACCGTTCAGGCTCTTGCTGGTATCGACCACAGCCTTGTCGGTCTGGGCGATCACCGAGCGACCGACCAGGGACGAGGCCTGCAGGGCCTGGGACGATTTGTAGTTGCTGGAAATCGCGGTGACCGACTCGTTCAGCGAGGTGATGCCCTCAAGGCTGCTGAACTGCGCGAGCTGGGCGACGAATTCGCTGTTGTCCTGCGGATCGAGCGGGTTCTGGTGCTGCATCTGGGTCACCAGAAGCTGCAGGAACGCGTCCTTGCCGAGGGTCTGGCCACCGGTGGAGCTGTTGGTGGCGGAGGCGACGCCGGATTGCGAGGTGGTGCTCTTGACCCCGGACGCCTTGATGACGTCGTTGAGGTTCACCCCTGCTGTCGTATCGTTGACGCTAGCCATTGGCGCGGTCCCTTATCACTGACCCAGGGTCAGAACTTTCTGCATCATGGTCTTGGCCGTGTTCATCAACTCGGCGTTGGTCTGGAACGAGCGGCTGGCCGAGATCATGTCAGCCATTTCCTCGACCACGTTGACGTTCGGGTAGTAGACGTAGCCGTCCTTGTTCGCCGCCGGGTGGTTCGGCTCGTAGCGGGCCTCGAGGTTGCTCTGGTCCTCGACCACGCCGAGCACCTGCACGCCCTGCCCTGCCGCGTCCTGGTCCTGGAACAGCGACTGGCTGCCGTTCTGCGCCTGCTGGAAGGTGGTGGCAAACACCGGGTGACGGGCACGGTAGGTCTGGTCGATGCTCGACGAGACGGTCTCGGCGTTGGCGATGTTCGAGGCGACGGTGTTCAGACGGGTGGTCTGGGCGCTCATGCCGCTACCGGCGATGTTGAAAACACTGGCGAGGGACATGGATTACTCTCCGCGCAGGGCCGAAACCAGCCCTTTGAATTTACTGTTGAGCAGCGTGAAGCTGGCCTGGAAGCCCACGGCGTTTTCCGCGTAGTTGGACTGCTCCATCTGCGCATCGACGGTGTTCTGGTCGATCGACGGCTGCGCCGGCGTGCGGTATTGCAGGGCCTCGTCGCTGAGGCTCACGCCATCGGCCTCGATGTGCCGGGCGTTGGTCCGCTCCAGGGCAAAATGACCGCCCTTCTGGGTCTTTTCGGTCTCGGCGGCGAGCACGCTGGAAAAGTCCATGTCCCGCGCCTTGAAGTTCGGCGTATCGGCGTTGGCGATGTTGTTGGCCAGCACCTCGGCGCGCTGGGCACGGAAGCTCAGGGCCTTTTCATGGATACCGAGCGCTTTGTCGAAACTGATGCTCATGTCGGGGAAACCTTCGAAGGTTGACCGGATGGTTCGTTGGCGATGAGAGAGCAAGTCCTGTGCCAAAAAACGAAACCCCAGTAAAACCGGGGCTTTTGCGATTTTGCCGGGGGTGGCAATGACGGAAAAGCGGCAATTACTTTCCGCTGGATGCCGCCCGCGGCAGGAGAAAGCGGCAAC
The DNA here is from genome assembly GCF_057808595.1 of Pseudomonas sp. FG98. Lineage (NCBI taxonomy): Bacteria > Pseudomonadati > Pseudomonadota > Gammaproteobacteria > Pseudomonadales > Pseudomonadaceae > Pseudomonas > Pseudomonas sp. FG98. The sequence continues at coordinate 71,644 of NZ_JBMDIJ010000015.1, forward strand.
ACAGCCGAAAAAACCGGCGCCAAAAACATGTCATTTTAATATCAAGTCTTTTAACATCCGCCCGCTCGTTGCGTGGCGATTAGCCACTACCACCGTCCCGGCTGTTGCCACGCAAGGAATGCATCATGACTACAAGACGTTTAAGGACTGAACCGTGACTTCCATGCTTTTCCGCAAGACCCTGCTCGCCGTGGCCATCACCGCCACTACCCTTCCTGCCTATGCACAGACCGTGCAACTGACCGATGCCGGCTTCGTCAGTGACCGCCAGTTCTATACCGAAGACCTGGAGATCACCGGCAGCTACAACGGCGGTGCCGATGAGGACGCCATCGCGCTCAACGGCAGCTACCTGGAAAAGAACCTGATCCTCAATGCGACGATCAATAGCACCGGCGACTTCGCTGGCGGCGTGGATATGGACGCCTTTAGCCAGGCAACCAATTGGTACCCCACCTACATCACAGGTGACGTCACCAACAAAGGCAGCATCAGCGCCATTGGCAGCGGAGCCAACGCACTGCTGATCGACCCGGCCGTTATCGGCGGCAGCGTGATCAACGAAGGCCTGCTCTATGCCAAGGGCGAGCCGCTGCAAGACGACAATGACATCGATGCTGCCCGAGCCATCGACATCAGCGGGTCAAGCATCATCGCCAAAAACCTGGTGAATACCGCCAGCGGCCGCATCATCGCCGAAGGCACGAACGCCAAGGGCATCAGCATGGAAGGCGGCAGTATCGTCGGCAAGCTCATCAACGACGGCCTGATCCAGGTCACCGGTGATGGCGCCACGGCCGTCGACATCACCACCAACGAACACACCTGGCCCTCCGACATGGCCGACCTGGGCGGCATCGAGAACCACGGCACCATCATCGCCAGCGGCGACGATGCCGAAGGCATCCGCATCGACGGCGTCAGCTTTACCAGCAAAGATGCACACCTGATCAACACCGGCACGATCCAGGCCACCGATGCCGCTATCGTCGTCGGCGGTACCGACATCGACGTCTACAACGAGCAGAACGCGCCAATCCAGATCATCAACAGCGGCAAGCTGATCTCCGCCGACGAAGCCGTGGACGCTAGCGAGGCCAACAAAGACGTTCATCTGATCCTGCAGGACGGCAGCCAGATCACCGGCAACCTGATCGACCTGGACAACATCGAGGTAACCGGCAACGTCGACTTCACCGGCACCGACAGCACAAGCGATGGCTACAACATCCGCATGTGGGACCCCGAGACCGAATGGCTCGACGTCGGCAGCGTCTCCGAAGAAACCCCGGCCCAGCTCAACCTGCTGAGCGCTCACACCAGCCTGGATGGCAACCTGTACGTCGCCGGCAATTCCGCGCTGGGCCTGAACCTGTACAGCGCCACCAACCCCAACGTAGCGGTCCTGAGCGTTACCGGCACCGCCCAATTCGGCAAGGACGCGCAGATCAAGCTGGCCGCGCAGGGTAGCGACTTCTCCGCCAACGGCAGCGTGTACACGCTGATCCAGGCCGGCCAGATCGAGGTACTGACCGCTGACGGCGAAGAGGTCGACCCGAACGGCAAGCTGAATCTGGTCAGCTCTTCCGCGCTGCTCAACGTCGACAGCTACACGCTGGAAAACAACACCCTGGTGGCTACCGTCACCGGCAAGGGCGAGAGCGAAATCAACGACATCATCACCGGCAACGGCGGTTCGGCGAACAGCCAGAAGGCCATCGGCAGCCTGCTCAACGACGGTGTGATCGGTCGCATCAGCCAGCAGAACCCCAACGACCCACTGCTGCAAACCCTGCTCAACGCCAACGAAGCCGACCTGACCCGCGTCGCCGAGCAACTGACCCCGGAAACCAACGGCGGCGCCACCCAGGCGGCCACCACCAGCCAGAACCTGGTCAGCAACGTCACCGGCAGCCGCACCAGCAGCCTGCGCGGTGCCTCGTCGGGTGAAGCCTTCAAGGAAGCCGGTGTCTGGGTACAAAGCCTGTACAGCGACGCCACCCAGGACCTGCGTGACGGCGTGGCCGGCTACAACGCCTACAGCCGCGGTATCGCCGTGGGTGCAGACGGCAAGCTGAACGACCAGTTGACCCTGGGCCTGGCCTACAGCTTCATCAACACCGACGTGAACGGCAAAAGCGGCAACAAGACCGAAGTCGACAGCCACGCCTTCACCCTGTACGGCGGTTATGAGCTGGGCAACTACTTCGTTGACGGCAGCCTGACCTACGGCATCAACGACAACGACAGCAAGCGCCAGATCGCCAGCACCCAGGCCAAGGCCAGCTACGACAGCGACCTGCTCGGCCTGAACCTGGTCGGTGGCTACACCTGGAAGATCAACCCGCAAGTGCTGGTCGAACCACGCCTGGCCGCGCGCTACAGTCTGGTGAACATCGACGGTTACCGCGAGAAGGGTTCGTCGGCGGCGCTGAAAGTGGAAGACCAGCGCTACGAAGCGATCGAGCTGGGCGCAGGCGCACGTGTTGCCGGCAGCTTCAACCTCGGTGCCGGCACCCTGGAGCCGCAGGTCAAGCTGATGGCTTACCACGACTTCGCCGCCGACCAGGCCAGCAGCACCTCGACCTTCCTGCTCGGCAACACGCCGTTCGTTACCACCGGCGCCAAGGCCGTGCGCAACAGCTACGAAGCCGGTATCGGTACCGACTACAAGCTGGGCGCCGTCACCCTGGGCGTGAACTACGACTACATCGGTAAATCGGGCTTCGATGCCGATGTGTTCAGTGCCAAGGTGCGTTACGACTTCTGATCGCGGTTTGATCGGATGAAATGAAAAGCCCCCGGTTGTGAGACCGGGGGCTTTTTCTTGGCGACGCGATCCAGGTAGGAGCGTGGTTTACCCGCGATGGACCGCGGCAGCGGTCCCAGAACCTGCCCTACCAGAACATCTGGATAAATTCGATCAGGCAGGCGCTGAAACCAGGACTGGCTTATGACAGATATTCGTGCTGGATGGTTTTGGGACCGCTGGCGCGGTCCATCGCGGGTAAACCACGCTCCTACCTGAACCGCGTCATTTAGCCTGGTAGATGATCCCCGGACTGCACTGGACCATCTGGTAGTGATCCGGCAGACCGTTCAGCGCCTCGGACGCGCCGAGGAACAGGTAGCCGCCAGGTTTCAGCGTGGCATGGATGCGGGTGAGGATGTCCTTCTTCACCTGCGCCGAGAAGTAGATCAGCACGTTGCGGCAGAAGACGATGTCAAACTTGCCCAGGGCGGCGTAGCTGTCGAGCAGGTTGAACGAGCGGAACTCAACGCGGCTGCGAATTGGCGCCTTGATCGCCCAGCGCCCCGGCCCCTTGGGATCGAAGTAACGCTGCAGGCGCTCCTGGGACAGGCCACGGGCAATCGCCAGGCTGTCGTACTCGCCGGTCTTGCAGTTGGCCAGCATCGCACCGGAGAGATCGGTGGCGACGATCTGCGCGCCCATCTTCAACTGACCGATGTTGGTGCGCTCGTACTCGTCGAGGGTCATGGAGATCGAGTAAGGCTCCTGGCCGGACGAACAGGCCGCCGACCAGATGCGCAGGCGCTGCCCCGGGTTATTGCGGGCCAGCTCCGGCAACACCTTGTTCTTCAGCACTTCGAATGGATAGGTATCGCGGAACCAGAGGGTTTCGTTGGTGGTCATGGCATCGACCACCTGCTCGCGCAAACCGCTGCGCGGCTGGCTCTGGATGCGTTGCACCAGTTCGGTCAGCGTCTTGATGCCCTGCTGTTCCATCAGCTTGTTGAGACGGCTGGAAACCAGGTACTGCTTATTTTCGCCCAGCAGGATGCCACAGGCTTTTTCCAGGAAGACCCGGAACTGTTCGAAATCCAAATTACCCGTAGACAATGGTGCCGCCTCTTAAATCGTGTACAACGCCAGGGGCCTGCGCCCCCGGCCATTAATGTGTGGCATTGATCCGGTCGACCACCCGCTGCGCCAGGTCGTCCGGCCTGAACTTGGCGAGGAAGTCGTCGGCTCCGACCTTCTTCACCATGGCCTGGTTGAACACCCCGGACAGCGAAGTATGCAGGATGATGTGCAGGTTTTGCATGCGCGGGTCGTTGCGAATCTCGGCCGTCAGCGTGTAGCCGTCCATCTCCGGCATCTCGATGTCGGAGATCATCATCAGGAACTCCTCTTCCGGACGCTTGCCTTCGTCGACCAGATTCTTCAGATAGTCCAGCGCCTGGCGACCGTCATTCAACGCCACCACCTCGACACCGACGGTCTGCAGACAGCGACTGACCTGCTTGCGCGCCACCGACGAGTCATCCACGGTGAGCACCCGCAAGGACACCGCCTTGCTGTGCACCTCGGCATTGACCACGCCGGTGGACACCGATTCGGACGCTGGCGCCACCTCGGCCAGGATCTTCTCGACGTCGATGATCTCGACCATCTTGTTGTCGACCCGGGTCACTGCGGTGAGGTAGTGATCGCGGCCGGTCCCCTTGGGTGGCGGATGGATCTCTTCCCAGTTCATGTTGACGATGCGTTCGACCGAGTGCACCAGGAAGCCCTGGGTCTTGGTGTTGTACTCGGTAATGATGACGAAACTCTTGCTCGGATCCTGGTTCTCCAGGGGAGGCAGACCCGTCGCCATCGCCAGATCCAGGATCGGGATGGTCGCCCCACGAATATTCGCGACACCGCGCACGACCCGGCTGGCCTTGGGCAGAAGCGTCAGGCTCGGGCATTGCAGCACTTCCCGAACCTTGAACACGTTGATCCCGTACAACTGCTCGCCGCGCAGGCGGAACAGCAGCAGTTCGAGACGATTCTGCCCTACCAGTTGCGTGCGCTGGTTCACCGAATCCATAACACCAGCCATGCCAGACTCCTCAACCGAAGCTTGGGGCAGCGTACCCGGTCGGCACGCGCCTTGCTTTTCAACTTTTATGATTACGAAAACGACATTTTTCCGACGCCTGCACCGCCATCTGCCCGGCTTCCTTGCTGCGCTGTGCTTATTGACTCCTGGCGCTCGAACTCTGGCTGACACCTTCACCTTGCCTGAAGTGCTTATCGGTGTCACCCAGGGCTTTCTTGAGTTCTCCGTCGAAGACTATTTGCAAAAGAGCCAGACCGAGGGTCGCTACGAGATCCAGGTCAACAACCTCGACCCGCGTTTGCGCATGCCGTTGTGCAGCGAACAGCTCGGCGCCAGCCTGGAAAGCCCGGCCCAGCCCCTGGGCCGGGTGACCGTGCGGGTGCGCTGCGATGGCAGTTCGCCATGGACGGTCTTCGTACCCGCCCAGGTCAAGCTGTTCCGCGATGTGGTGGTGGTCAGCCGTCCGCTCAAGCGCGACGCCGTGGTCGTGGAACAGGACGTGGCCCTGCGTGAACGCGACGTCGGCCTGCTCAACCAGGGTTTTCTCTCCAGCCTCGACCAGGCCATAGGACAGAAAGTCGTCCGACCAATGGTCATCGACCAGATCGTCACGCCCGTCCATCTGGAACAGGCCGAGGTGATCCGCAAGGGTGATCATGTGGTCATCACCGCCCGCAGCGGCACGCTGGCCGTGCGCATGCCGGGCGAAGCACTAAGCAAGGGCGGGATCAGCGAGCAGATCCGGGTACGCAACCTGAACTCCAAGCGGGTGGTAAAGGCCAGGGTAACCGGACCGGGACAGGTAGAGGTTTCCATGTGACCTTGTGACGCACGCCACTACGGCGCAGATGAAGGCTGGCGATCAGCAGGCGCATTTTCTAGACTATGCGTATTACGGGCTGATGGCGCCGCCACGAATGTTCGTTCATTCGTGCCTAAAGTTTTTTTCGGGTTGGCCGAAAAAAGGGCAAGCGTCCTATTCCCGAGAGGTTTTCTGATCATGGTCATCGACTTCAGTCGTTTGAATAACTCCCCGTCAGTGACGGGCGGCCTGCGCACTGGCACCAGCCAGGAAAGCGCCGCCAGCAACCGCGCAGGCCAGTCCGACGCGGCTGCCGCCACCGCCCAGAGCGGGGAGACCGTACACCTCAGCCATGAGGCCCAGCAGTTGCAACAGGTCAGCGACAAGCTGCGCGACCAGCCTATCGTCAACAGCGACCGCGTGGCCGCGTTGAAACAGGCCATCGCCGACGGTAGCTACCAGGTCGACGCCAACCGCGTCGCCAGCAAACTGCTCAATTTCGAAGCTCAGCGCTAGCCCTCGGCGCGCTGACTTCAAGGACGCCAAGACCAAGAGCCAGCCATGCACGACACGACCCTGCTGCAACTGATCGAAGAAGATATCGGCCCGGCGGAACAGCTGCTCCAGCTGCTGCGGGACGAATATGTCGCCCTGCACGGCCGGGACATGCCGACGCTGGAAGACATCCTGGCCTACAAGCAATCGCTGGTAGTGCTGCTCGATCAGAACGGGCGTCGGCGCAGCGAGCTGCTCGCCAGCCTGGGCCTGACCCCGAACCGCGCCGGCGTCGAGGTTCTGGCCAGCCAGTCGCACCTTGGCCCGCAATTGCTGCAACAACTCGATGTGCTGGGCAATCTGCTCAACGAGTGCAAGGCGGTCAACGAGCAGAACGGCGCATCCATCGTGCTGCAGCAGGCCAGCACGGCCAACCAGATCAGAATCCTCATGGGCGGCGAAGCCCCTTCGCTCTACGACAGCCGGGGCTCGACCTCGCCGCTCTCCAAGCCTCGTGCGCTCAGCCAGGCGTGACCCTCTATCAAGGCACACCGCATGCTGGCAGAATGCCCGCTGCGTGTGTCGTTTTTGCCTGGAGATTCATCAACCGTGTTCAATGACGTAGAAGCTCCGCAGCCTCCGAAGGTGTTCACCACGCCTCTGGAAATTGCCGCCAACTTGCGGATGCTGCAAGAGAGCCATGATCCGCTGATCATTACCTTCCATGAGCGCAGTCAGCGTTTCCAGAGCTACGTGGTCGAGGTCGACCGCGATAACAATGTCCTGGCCCTGGATGAAATGATCCCGCGTGACGGCGAGCGTTTCCTGGAAAACGGCGAACCCTTCCGGGTCGAAGGTTTCCACGACGGCGTGCGGATCGCCTGGGAATGCAACCAGCCGCTGAGCATCGATAACTCCGGTGACGTCCGCTGCTACCGCGGCACCCTGCCCGTCGAAGTGACCTATCACCAGCGTCGCAACGCCTTCCGTGCCGCCCTCAAGCTGTCGCAACTGGTCGACGTCGTGCTCGATGGCGACAAGCTCAAGGGTGCTGGCGCCATCCGTGGCAAGCTGCTGGACATCTCCGCAACCGGCTGCAAGCTGCGTTTCGACGGCGATATCGAAGAGCGCCTGCAACTGGGCCAGGTCTACGACAAATTCGCAGCAAGTGCCCCTCTGGGCCTGACCCAGATGTCGGTTGAGCTGCGCCACCTGCACTTCGAAGAGCGCCTGGGCGCAACCTTCGCCGGCGTGCGCTTCCACAACCTCACCGGTCAGATGCAACGCAAGATCGAGAGTTTCGTCTATCAATTGCAACGCGAAGCGCGGCGCTTCGACAAAGACGATTACTGATCAATCGACAACGGGGACCGCATGCGGTCCCCGCTTCGTTCAGAGCGGCTTGGCCGGCTCCTGAGCAGCCCCTTCCGGCTTTACCTCCCCCGCCTCTTCCTCGGCTTCGGTATCCTCGGCCGCCACCGGCGTCTGCATCTGTTCCTGCACCACCTGCTCGTTCACCCGTGGGTCGAGGGCTGCAGCCAACGGCGAACTGGCCGCCGGCATGGCCACGTGGGACAGCGGCGCATCGTCCACCTGATGCAGCCCGGTAACCGCATCCGGGCGAATCCGCCAGACCAGCACCAGAGCGAAGAACGTGAAGAAGGCATACAGCATCTGGTCGCCGAAGGCCTGCATCAGCGCCCCCGCCGCCAACGGGCCGATGCTCGCACCGACGCCATAGGTGACCAGGAGCATCGCCGTCAGCGATACCCGCCGCTCGCCCTCCACATGGTCGTTGGAGAACGCCACCGCCAGCGGATAGAGACAGAACTGCAGCAGCGAAACCAGGAAACCGGCGACGAACAGCACCAGCATCGGCACCCCGGGCAGGATCGCCAGCGGCAGCGAAGCTACCGCCAGGCCGATGGCCACGCTGCGGATCAGCACCGCGCGGTCATAACGGTCGGAGAGCCAGCCCAGCGGCCACTGCACCAGCAGCCCGGCGAAGATGCACACACCCATGAAGATACCCACCTGCTCGGTGGTCAGGCCCTGCTTCGAGGCATACAGCGGCGCAAGGCCGTAGAAGGCGCCGAGAATCAGTCCGGCGCCAAGCACCGTGCTCAACGACTGCGGCACCCGCTTGATGAAGAAGCGCGGCTCCATCGGCGCCGGGCGCAGCGGCGCCGGGTGGATGCGCCGGGTCAGCGCCACCGGCACCAGGCACAGGGCAAAGCACATGGCGACCAGCATCAGCAGTTCAGGCCCGAGCTGCGGGTGCACCACCAGGATCAGCTGGCCCAGCACCAGGCCCAGGTAGGAGGCGATCATGTAGCCGCTGAACACCGCACCGCGATGCTTGGCATCGGCCTGTTCGTTGAGCCAGCTCTCGATGACCATGTATTGGCACATCATGCCGAGGCCGACGATCACCCGCAGGAACAGCCAGGCCGGGAGGAAGCTGACCAGCCCGTGCCCCAGCACCGCCGCGCCGACGATCCCGGCACAGGCGGCATAGGCGCGGATATGCCCGACCCGGGCGATCAGGCGGTGACCGATCTTGCCGCCAAGAGCAAGGCCGAAGTAGTTGGCCGCCATCAGGGCACCGACCCAGAGGCTGTCGACCTGGTCGGCGGTGAGGCGCAAGGCCAGGTAGGTACTCAACAGGCCGGAGCCGATCAACATCATCAACGCGGCAAAATACAGCGCGCGAAAAGACTTCCAGATAGTGCGCATCAGCGTCCCGAACGGCCTCTTGAGCTGGTGGAAAAACTGCCTGAAAGCATAAGTGATTATTCCTCTGGCGCGGCCGGCCCTGGCGAAAAAAACAAAAGGCCGATTACGCCAGAAAACAGCGTAATCGGCCTTCTATCCCGTGCCTTTGCTGTCAGGCCTGGGCCGCCAGCACGCGTCGCTCCCAAGGCGTGATCTCATCGAAGAAGCTGGTCAGCTCCTGGGTCTTGGTGGCGATGTAGCCGGCGATGAACTCCTCGCCGAACAACTCCCGCGCCAGGCTGCTGCGCTTGAGTCGATCGATGGCCGCATGCAGGGTGCACGGCAGCGAGAGATGATCCGGAACCTCGAATTCACCCTGGATCGCCGCAGTAGGCTGCAAGCCCTGCTCGATACCGTGCAGGCCGGCGGCAAGGCTGGCGGCGATCGCCAGGTAAGGGTTGGCGTCGGCACCCGGCAGGCGGTTCTCCACCCGCCTGGCCACCGGCGAACTGGCCGGGATACGCAGGCCGGCGGCGCGGTTGTCTTCCGACCAGCAGGCATTGTTCGGCGACGCATAGGGATGGCACAGGCGCTGGTAGGAATTGACGTTAGGCGCGAACAACGCCGTGAAGTCCGCCATGCATGCCTGCTGGCCCGCGATGAACTGATAGAACAGGTCGGTAGGCTTGCCGTCGGCAGCACTGAACACATTGCGACCGCTAGCGATCTCCACCAGGCTCTGGTGGATATGCATCGAACTGCCCGGTGTATGCGCCAGCGGCTTGGCCATGCACACCACGGTCAGGCCATGCTTGAGCGCGACTTCCTTGAGCAGATGCTTGAACAGGAAGGTCTGGTCGGCCAGCAACAGCGGATCGCCGTGGAGCAGGTTGATCTCGAACTGACTGACACCCATTTCGTGCATGAAGGTGTCACGCGGCAGGCCCAGCGCCTTCATGCAACGGTAGACCTCCTGGAAAAACGGACGCAGGCCGTTGTTGGAACTGACGCTGAAAGCCGAATGCCCGTCCTCGCGGCGGCCATCCAGGCCGAGAGGCGGCTGGAACGGCTGGGTAGGGTCGGGGTTGGCGGCGAAGACGAAGAACTCCAGTTCGGTCGCCACCACCGGCGCCAGACCGCGAGCAGCGTAACGGGCGATCACCGCCTTGAGCTGGCCGCGGGTGGACAGGCCGGAGCTTGCGCCACTGAGTTCGTCGGCATCGCAGATGGCCAGGGCACGCGGCTCGGCGCTCCAGGGCAGGCGGTGGATCTGCGTGGGGTCGGCCACCAGTGCCAGGTCGCCATCGTCGCCACCGTAGAAGCGCGCCGGCGGATAGCCGCCCATGATGCATTGCAACAGCACGCCCCGCGCCAGTTGCAGGCGCCGGCCTTCGAGGAAGCCCTCGGCGGTCATCACCTTGCCGCGCGGCACGCCGTTGAGGTCTGGCGTGACGCATTCGATTTCATCAATGCCCGTCAAACGCTCTTCCAGGGAGCGCTGAACATTGGTCGTCATGACTCTGTCCTTGTTGTTTTCGCATGCCGGAAACGGCGACCCGGACAACATCTCAGGGGGCGTTCAAAATATCAAGCACATAAGCAGGTGCCTGATCGTGATTTTCTACACTTTGCAAGTGTGTTGCTCTTGAGGGCCTCATCGCTGGCAAGCCAGCTCCCACAAGGTTCGCGGTGTATGCAAAACCCTGTGGGAGCTGGCTTGCCAGCGATGAGGCCCTCAAGAGCAACACAAGAGTGGAATCAACGAGACTCGCGCAAGGTCAGCCCATTGGCCGGCAACGGCAACGCGGTCTTGTAGCGCACCTGCTTGAGGGCAAAGCTGGAACGGATATTCGCCACTCCCGGCAGACGCGTCAGATAATCAAGAAAGCGCTCCAGCGCCTGGATGCTCGGTAACAGCACCCGCAGCAGATAATCCGGGTCGCCGGTCATCAGGTAGCACTCCATCACCTCGGGGCGCTCGGCGATTTCCTCCTCGAAACGGTGCAGCGACTGCTCCACCTGCTTCTCCAGGCTGACATGAATGAACACATTCACATCCAGCCCCAGCACCTCCGGCGCCAGCAAGGTCACCTGCTGGCGGATCACCCCCAGCTCTTCCAGGGCCTTGACCCGGTTGAAACAGGGCGTCGGCGACAGATTCACCGAGCGGGCCAGCTCGGCGTTGGTGATCCGGGCATTTTCCTGAAGGCTGTTGAGAATACCGATGTCGGTACGATCCAGTTTTCGCATCAGATAAATTCTCCTGCCTGTTGTTGTTTTGCAGAATATTTATCCGCCCGCCCATTCAAAGGCAACCAACATCAGAAAAATATTCTTCCGGGGTCGGAATATCATTTAAGTAAGACTGACTCCCTGGTCACAAGCCGGGGTTCGGTAGCTACCGCTTCAAAGCTCAACAAAAACACAAGACAGAGCGAGCGTAAAAAGCATGAACGAGTACGCCCCCCTGCGTTTGCATGTGCCCGAGCCCACCGGCCGGCCAGGCTGCCAGACCGATTTTTCCTACCTGCGTCTGAACGACGCCGGTCAAGTCCGCAAACCCGCCATCGATGTCGAACCTGCCGATACCGCCGACCTGGCCTACAGCCTGATCCGCGTGCTCGACGCCGAGGGCAATGCCGTGGGCCCCTGGGCCGAGGACATCGACCCGCAGGTCCTGCGCCAGGGCATGCGCGCGATGATGAAGACGCGCCAGTTCGACAGCCGCATGGTGGTCGCCCAGCGCCAGAAGAAGATGTCCTTCTATATGCAGAGCCTCGGCGAGGAAGCCATCGGCAGCGCCCAGGCCCTGGCCCTGAACCGCAGCGACATGTGCTTCCCGACCTACCGCCAGCAGAGCATCCTGATGGCCCGCGAGGTATCGCTGACCGAGATGATCTGCCAGTTGCTGTCCAACGAGCGCGATCCGCTCAAGGGCCGTCAGCTGCCGATCATGTACTCGGTGCGTGAAGCCGGCTTCTTCACCATCAGCGGCAACCTCGCCACCCAGTTCGTCCAGGCCGTCGGCTGGGCCATGGCCTCGGCGATCAAAGGCGATACCAAGATCGCCTCGGCCTGGATCGGTGACGGCGCCACCGCCGAGTCCGACTTCCACACCGCCCTGACCTTCGCCCACGTCTACCGCGCCCCGGTGATCCTCAACGTGGTCAACAACCAGTGGGCGATCTCCACCTTCCAGGCCATCGCCGGCGGTGAAGCCACCACCTTCGCCGGTCGTGGCGTCGGCTGCGGCATCGCTTCGCTGCGGGTCGATGGCAACGACTTTGTCGCCGTCTACGCCGCCTCGCGCTGGGCCGCCGAACGCGCCCGCCGCGGCTACGGCCCGACCCTGATCGAGTGGGTCACCTACCGCGCCGGCCCGCACTCCACCTCGGACGACCCGTCCAAATACCGCCCCGCCGACGACTGGATTCACTTCCCCCTCGGCGACCCGATCGTGCGCCTGAAGCAGCACCTGATCGCCAACGGCCACTGGTCCGAAGAGGAACACCAGGCGGTCAGCGCCGAACTGGATGCCGAGATCATCAAGGCGCAGAAGGAAGCCGAGCAGTACGGCACCCTCGCCGGCGGGCAGATGCCGAGCCCGGCCTCGATGTTCGAGGACGTCTACAAGGAAATGCCGGAGCACCTGCGCCGGCAGCGCCAGGAACTGGGGATCTGACATGAACGATCACAACACTTCCATCCAGGTTGAAAACGCCATGTCGACCACCACCATGACCATGATCCAGGCCCTGCGCTCGGCCATGGACATCATGCTCGAGCGCGACGACAACGTGGTCGTCTACGGCCAGGACGTCGGCTATTTCGGCGGCGTGTTCCGTTGCACCGAAGGACTGCAGAACAAGTACGGCAAGTCACGGGTATTCGATGCACCGATTTCGGAGAGCGGCATCGTCGGCACCGCCGTGGGCATGGGTGCCTACGGCCTGCGCCCGGTGGTGGAAATCCAGTTCGCCGACTACTTCTACCCCGCCTCGGACCAGATCGTTTCGGAAATGGCCCGTCTGCGTTACCGCTCGGCCGGCGAGTTCGTCGCTCCACTGACCCTGCGCATGCCCTGCGGCGGCGGCATCTACGGCGGTCAGACCCACAGCCAGAGCCCGGAGGCGATGTTCACCCAGGTCTGCGGCCTGCGCACGGTGATGCCATCCAACCCCTACGACGCCAAAGGGCTGCTGATCGCCTCGATCGAGAACGACGACCCGGTGATCTTCCTCGAACCCAAGCGCCTGTATAACGGCCCGTTCGACGGCCACCACGACCGCCCGGTAACCCCCTGGTCGAAACACCCGGCCAGCGCCGTGCCGGACGGCTACTACACCGTGCCGCTGGACAAGGCGGCGATCACCCGCCCGGGCAACGATGTCACCGTGCTGACCTACGGCACCACGGTCTACGTGTCCCAGGTCGCCGCCGAGGAAACCGGCGTCGATGCCGAGGTCATCGATCTGCGCAGCCTGTGGCCGCTGGACCTGGAGACCATCGTCGCCTCGGTGAAGAAGACCGGCCGCTGCGTGGTCGTGCACGAGGCCACCCGCACCTGCGGCTTCGGCGCCGAACTGGTGTCGCTGGTCCAGGAACATTGCTTCCACCACCTGGAAGCGCCCATCGAGCGCGTCACCGGCTGGGACACCCCCTACCCGCACGCGCAGGAGTGGGCGTACTTCCCCGGCCCGTCGCGGGTCGGTGCGGCATTGAAACGGGTCATGGAGGTCTGAATGGGCACGCACGTCATCAAGATGCCGGACATTGGCGAAGGCATCGCACAGGTTGAACTGGTGGAATGGTTCGTCAAGGTCGGCGACACCATCACCGAAGACCAGGTCGTGGCCGATGTCATGACCGACAAGGCCACGGTGGAAATCCCCTCGCCGGTCTCCGGCAAGGTCCTCGCCCTGGGCGGCCAGCCCGGCGAGGTCATGGCGGTGGGCAGCGAGCTGATCCGCATCGAAGTGGAAGGCGCTGGCAACCACAAGGCCGGCGATCACCAGGAAGGCGCCGAGAAAGCCAGCGCGGCGGCAGACAAACCCGCCGCGTCGCCCAAGCCAGAGCCGGCCAAGGTGGAAACCCCGGCTGCACCTGCCGCGCCAGCCGCGGCGCTGAGCACTGCCCAGAGCGCCCCCATCGTGCCGCGCGCGGCCAGCGAGAAGCCCCTGGCCTCCCCCGCCGTGCGCAAGCGCGCCTGGGATGCCGGTATCGAATTGCGCTACGTGCATGGCAGCGGCCCGGCCGGGCGCATCCTCCACGAAGACCTCGACGCCTTCCTCACCCAGCCGAGTCGTGGCCAGGCCGCACCGAGCGGCTATGCCAAGCGCGAGGACAGCGAGCAGATTCCGGTAATCGGCCTGCGCCGCAAGATCGCCCAGCGCATGCAGGACGCCAAGCGCCGCGTTGCCCACTTCAGCTACGTCGAGGAAATCGACGTCACCGCCCTCGAAGAGCTGCGCCAGCACCTGAACAAGAAATGGGGCGACAGCCGCGGCAAGCTGACCCTGCTGCCGTTCCTGGTCCGCGCCATGGTCGTGGCCCTGCGCGAGTTCCCGCAGATCAACGCCACCTACGATGACGAAGGCCAGGTCATCACCCGCCATGGCGCGGTGCATGTCGGCATCGCCACCCAGGGCGACAACGGCCTGATGGTGCCGGTGCTGCGCCACGCCGAAGCCGGCAGCCTGTGGACCAATGCCAGCGAGATCTCGCGCCTGGCCCATGCCGCACGCAGCAACAAGGCCAGCCGCGAAGAACTGTCCGGCTCGACCATCACCCTGACCAGCCTCGGCGCCCTCGGCGGCATCGCCAGCACGCCGGTGGTGAATACCCCGGAAGTGGCCATCGTCGGGGTCAACCGCATCGTCGAACGGCCGATGGTGGTCAACGGCCAGATCGTCATCCGCAAGATGATGAACCTCTCCAGCTCCTTCGATCACCGGGTGGTCGACGGCATGGACGCCGCACAATTCATCCAGGCCGTACGTGGCCTGCTCGAACAACCCGCCAGCCTGTTCGTGGAGTGAGCATGCAGACCCTCGACACAACTCTCCTGATCATCGGCGGCGGTCCCGGCGGCTATATCGCCGCCATCCGCGCCGGCCAACTGGGCATCCCGACCATCCTCGTCGAAGGCCAGGCCCTCGGCGGCACCTGCCTGAACATCGGCTGCATTCCATCGAAGGCGCTGATCCATGTAGCCGAGCAGTTCCACCAGACCCAGGCGCACAGCCAGCAGTCCAGCCTCGGCATCAAGGTCGCCGCGCCGAGCCTGGACATCGGCCAGAGCGTGGCCTGGAAGAACGGCATCGTCGATCGCCTGACCAGTGGCGTCGCTGCCCTGCTGAAGAAGAACGACGTCAAGGTCATCCACGGCTGGGCCAAGGTCATCGACGGCAAGCTGGTGGAGATCGACGGCCAGGACCTGCGCATCCGCTGCGAACACCTGTTGCTCGCCACCGGCTCCAGCAGCGTCGAACTGCCAATGCTGCCTCTGGGCGGTCCGGTGGTTTCCTCCACCGAAGCACTGTCGCCAAGCTCCTTGCCCAAGCGCCTGACCGTGGTCGGCGGCGGCTATATCGGCCTGGAACTGGGCATCGTCTATCGCAAGCTCGGCGTCGAGGTCAGCGTGGTCGAAGCCCGCGAGCGCATCCTGCCGACCTATGATGCCGAGCTGACCCAGCCGGTGGCCGAGTCACTGAAAAAGCTCGGGGTGAAGCTGTACCTCGGCCACAGCGTCGAAGGCTTCGACGCGAAGGAAAAGCGCCTGACGGTACGCCAGCCGGACGGCCAGAGCCTGGCCCTGGACACCGACCAGGTGCTGGTCGCGGTGGGTCGTCGGCCGAGGACCAAGGGCTTCAACCTCGAAGCCCTCGACCTGAAGATGAACGGTGCCGCCATCGCCATCGACGCCCAGTGCCAGACCAGCATGCGCAATGTCTGGGCCATCGGCGACGTAGCGGGCGAACCGATGCTGGCGCACCGGGCCATGGCCCAGGGCGAGATGGTCGCCGAGCTGATCGCCGGCAAGCAGCGCGCCTTCACCCCGGCAGCGATTGCCGCGGTGTGCTTCACCGATCCGGAACTGGTGGTGGCCGGCCTGACGCCGGAAACGGCCAAGGCCGAAGGCCTCGACTGCCTGGTGGCCAGCTTCCCCTTCGCCGCCAATGGCCGGGCCATGACCCTGGAATCGAAAAGCGGCTTCGTCCGTGTAGTGGCGCGGCGTGACAATCACCTGATCGTCGGCTGGCAGGCGGTGGGGGTTGGCGTATCGGAGCTGTCCACGGCCTTTGCCCAGTCACTGGAGATGGGCGCGCGGCTGGAGGATGTGGCGGGGACCATCCATGCTCATCCGACGCTGGGTGAGGCGGTGCAGGAAGCGGCGCTGAGAGCGTTGGGGCATGCGTTGCATATCTAGAAGCACGACGCGCTCCACTGTGGGAGCGGGTTCACCCGCGATGACGAAGGTGAGTCCACTAAAGCAATCGCGGCGGTCCGGAGTTCCGGTAAACCCGCTCCCACAAAGTCCGCAGACAAAAAGAAGGCCGCTCGATGAGCGGCCTTCTTTATTTGTGCTGTCCCGTCAGACGCGGAAGTAACCCACCGACGAATCGAACGGCAGGCGCTTCAGCTCGACCTTGTTCAGGTCAAGAACATCACGCAGGGCGGCGGTTTCGCCGGGGAAGTTGCGGTAGGCGACTTCGTCCAGGACCACGATGGCGCCCTTGGGCATGTACGGCAGGAAGGTTTCCAGAGCGACCTTGGTCGAGGAGTACAGATCGGTGTCGAGGATCAGCATCGCCACCACCAGGTCCGGACGGGTCTTGACGAAGGCCGGTACGGTTTCGAGGATGTCGCCCTTGACGATCTCGCAGCGCGGGATGCGGTTGACCGGACGCACCAGGTCGTTGGCGTCGATCATGTCCTGGATCAGGGTCTCGTCGGTGTCGGAGAACATGCTTTCGTTGATGTCCGCCGGGTCTTCCTTCTGGTCGATGCTGGCAAAGCCCTGGAAGGTGTCGAAGCCGATGATCGAACGGTTGATCGCATAGGGTTCTAGGATCATCGACAGCTGCATGTAGAGCATCAACGAGTTGCCCTTGTACACGCCGCATTCAACGATGGCGCCCGGGATGTCCTGGACCATCTTGAACAGTTCGATGCGCGACAGTGCTGCGGTCACCGCGATGCGGTTGGCGAAGACGAAGGGGGCGTCGGCCACGTATTGGGCATCGACGCGGCTCAGCACGCTGGCGCGCTTTTCGTTGTACTCGACCTCGGCAGCAGTCAGGCGACGCTTGGTCATGGATTAACTCCCTGGAATTGCGAAAAGTCGCTGGCATGGAAAAGGTCTTTGAAGCCGGCTTCGACGTCGAAACAACCGTTGTCGACGTTGGCTGCGCCGCGCTTCTGAATCAGGTCCTGCAGGTGGATCAGGCGGAAGTCCACGCTGAAGCGGATGCGGTCGGTATGGTTGGCCACGGTACCGTGCAGGTGGGCGCCGGAGAACATCAGGATCTCGCCGCTGTTGCCGGCGATGCGGATCTCCGAGGAGTCGTCGATTTCTTCCAGGGGCACCGGATGCACGCGGGTTTCCTGGGTGATGTTGTCCTTGGCCTTGAGCCGCTGGTTGTTGATCCAGTCGGTCAGGCTCCAGGCATGGGACGAGTTCTGCACCGGCCGGGTGAAGTAGGCCGGGTTGATCATCATGGTCTGCTCGGGCTCGATGCTGTAGATCGGCATCCAGGTGTTGAGCTGGCAGTCGACGCTGCCGTACCAGGTGTCGCGGTGCGGCTTGTAGGCATAGCTGACGCCGGCGTGCAGGTAGTCGTAGTTGGGCACTACGCGCACCCGCGGCACGTCGAAGATGTAGTCCTGCGGGTCGGCACCGATTTCGAGGATGTAGTCGCGGATCAGCGCCTTGGCCTGCGGGCCGTTGGTGAACTTGCGCTTGAGCCGGGTGACGTGGTCAACGAAAGTTTCCACCGGCATCTTCTTGTGCAGCGAGACGTGGTCGGTCTCGCCGTCGAAGGCCTCGGTGATGCTGTGCCGGGCCAGGGCGCAGAGCTCGTGGGCGCTGCGCAGTTGGGTATCGAGGAAGATGTCGCCCGCATAGACGCGCTCGCGGAATGCCGGCTTCTTCTGCAACTGGTTGATGTAGAGATTCATAGTGCCTCTTCCTCATAAAGACTGATGCCCGCCGCAAGGCGGGCCATGAATTGAAGTGGACGCAAGGCGACGTCCCCCTGCCCTTCCGGCAGGGAACTCCAACCGCATGGATCCGGGTCATGGCCCGGCTCTGGTGTTCTTGTGATCGGCATCGCAGGGGCAAACTTTAATGCCGCCAGTCTTGCCGCCAGCGGCAAGGGTCTTCCTCCGCAAGGCAATGGCGAACCCTGTGCAAATCCTCGAAGCCCCGTCCTGCAAGGGTTCCGCCAGCCTGGCACAGCTCTTGCCCTGCAACCATGACCTGTGCCCAACCAAGGAGAATGATCCCGTGAGCATCATCAATGGCCATGGCTGGCAGAACGCAGCCATCCAGCAGCAACGTAGCCTTCCCGCCGTGTCCGGCGTCGACGGGCAAGCTTATCAGGCGGAAACCGCGACCGCTTCGTCGGTGACCACCGTCGCCAGCGCCGCCGCTTCGCGCAGCGCCTCCGACTCGACCTACCAGGACGCCAAGGATGCCCAGGACGAGGCCTTCGCCAAGCTCAAGGTGGCCTTGCAGAACAGTGGCAGCAATGAGTCCGCCAGCGTCAGCGAGTCGGAGGAAGGCACCCCGACCACCCGCACCGCGGCCCAGGAGTTCCGCGACTACATGGCGCTGTCGCCGGAAGAGAAGATCCGCTTGAAGATGCTCAACGAGCTGGGGCTGACCGAGGAAGACTACGAGGCCCTGCCGCCGGAGAAGAAGGACGCCATCGACAAGCAGATTGCCCAGCGCATGAAGGAAGAAGGCGAGATCAAGTCCATGGCCCAGGTGGAGCCGCAGATGCAGGCCGCCGTGGCGGCACAGACCTTGATCAGGCCGGTGAGCGAGGTGGAGGCAACGGATCCTGCGCAGTTGCGCAAGGACAAGGAAGACCGGGAGGATCCGTTCAAGGTGTGATGAGCCTTGGGGCCTCATCGCTGGCAATGCCAGCTCCCACAGGTTCTGTGGCTGGCCTGACTCTTGCGGCCGACCCGGGACCCTGTGGGAGTCGGCGTTGCCGACGATGAGGCCATCTGCCTCGACATCGATCGCTTTGGCTTGTGTTGTTCTTGCGGGCCTCATCGCTGGCAACGCCAGCTCCCACAAGATTTGTGTCTGGTCTCGGTCCTGTAGTCGACCGGGACCCCGTGGGAGCCGGCTTGCCGGCGATGAGGCCGGCAGCCGTTACACAACAGCTTCAGGCAATCGGAATCAACGGATCCGCAGCCGCCAGGGCCACGGCCTTGTCCGCCACCGGCGGGTAGATCCACTGGGTGTTGATCTGCCGTTTCAGCGCCTTGCCCTCCTCCCGCACCAGCTTCACCTGGCGCTCCCAGCCTTCGGTAAACACCGCACCCCAGCCGCCCAGGTCGAGGCAGGTGACGTATTTCGGTTGGCGATAGACCGTCGACTCCACCCCGATCAACTGCGCTGCCGCATTGTTGCCGGCATGGCGCCCCAACGGGATGGCGTGCTGGCAAGTCATCAGCGCGTGGTTACCCAGATCGTCAGTAGCCGCATAGGCGGTATCCCCCGCGGCGAAGATCGCGTCCTGACCGATCACCCGCAGGTGCTCATCGACATGCAGGCGGCCCATGCGGTCACGCTCGCCAGGGATCTGCGCGGTCAGCGCGCTGGCTTGCACGCCGGTGGTCCAGATCACGGTGCTGGCCTCGATGCGCTGGCCATCCGACAAGGTCACGCCCTCGGCGTCCACCACTTCCACCGACGCGTTCAAGCGCCATTCCACGCCCAGTTCGGCGCTGGCCTCGGCGATGGAGCGAGCGATCTCGACGCCCTGGGAGGCACCGATGGCCTGGCCGCGGTCGACCACGACCACCCGCACCTGGGCGTCCTCACCCAATACCTCGCGCAAGCGCGCCGGCATCTCGGTGGCGGTCTCGATCCCGGTAAAGCCGCCGCCGGCTACCACCACGGTATTGCGCGCTGGTGAATCGGGGCGCTGGGCCAGGGATTTCAGATGCTCCTCCAGGCGCACGGCCTCCTCGATACGGTCCACGTCGAAGGCATGCTCGACCGCGCGGGCCAGCCCGCTGCCCGTCGCCAGTACCAGTTGATCGTAATGCGCGACCGCCGCCTGGCCGTGCCCGTCCAGGTACTCGACGCGCTTGCCAGCCACATCGATCTGCTGTGCCAGGCCCTGGACAAAGCGCACTCCGGTCACCGCGAACAGTTCACCCAGCGGTGCCATGAGGCTGGCCGCATCAGGCTCGTAGAAGCGCGGGCGAATGCGCAGCTCGGCCTGGGGCGCGAGGACGCTGACCTGGATATCCGCACGGCCGTGCATCTCCAGCAGGCGGGTAGCGCTGAGGGCGCTCCACAGACCGCCGAAGCCGGCGCCAAGAACAAGAATGTGCTGCTTCATCGTGTTGCTCCGCATCAGTGAGGTTCGATTCAATAACTACGACTGTATTAGTCGTAGTTTATAAAATCAAGCCACCATTGGTCGGCAGCCTGCTTTGCTGTGGTTCGGATCAGGCGCTACTATTGGCGACCAGTTCAGTCGGAGATAGGCAGATGTCGTTGTACAGCGCGGGGGTCGAATACGGCATTCATTGCCTGATATTCCTGGTCGGGGACGGTGGCGAAAGCCGTGACGCCAGTGTGCGCGACCTGGCCGAGCTGCAAGGCGTGCCCCAGGACTACCTGGCGAAGATCTTCACCAAGCTGGCCAAGGCCAGGCTGGTGGTGGCCACCGAGGGCGTGCGCGGCGGCTTTCGCTTGGCCCACCCGGCCGACGAAATCACCCTGCTGGATATCGTCGGCGCCATCGACGGGCAGAAACTGATTTTCGATTGCCGCGAAATCCGCGGGCGCTGCGCGCTGTTCGACGGCGAACCGCCGGGCTGGGCCACCGAAGGTCCGTGTGCGGTACATGCGGCGATGATCACCGCGCAAAAGCGCATGGAAGAAGCCCTGGCCCAGCAGACCGTGCTCGACCTGGCGCGCCGGGTCGGGCGCAAGGCCCCGGCCGGGTTCAGTGCGCAGGTCGATGACTGGATGGGTGGACGGCGAGACAGGAAAGGCGCCGGGGATATTCCGCTGGTTGAAGCCTGAGTGGTGTAGCGGCTGGCCTCATCGCCGGCAAGCCGGCTCCCACAGAGTGCTGGGTCTGCCACAGTATCTGTGCTCGAGATGTGTAGATACCCATGCAGCGATGGGGCCAGCCGCTACACGACAGCACTCAGCAATTTGATCACCGCCAGGTGCAGCGGATAGAACACCCAGGCCCAGCGCCCCACCGGCGGCACGCGCCCGGGCCATTCGCGGCGCAGCAACTCCAGACCGAAAAACACCGCCATGAACGCCACCGCCATCACCAGCAAGGACACCGGCGCCAAAGGGTGGTGGAACAGCCAGCTGTTGGTCAGATTGCCCGCCACCGCCAGCAAACCCGCCAACCAGGTATGGCGCCCGTCCTTGACCGCCATCAGCAAAGCCGCCGGCAACAGCACCCCGGGCAAGCCATACATCAGCCAGTCATTCCCCAACACGCCGACGACCACCGCCAGCAGCGCCATGCCAGCGGTGACGCGAGTGCGCAGGTGCACACCCCAGGCGAGCAGCAGGCCGAGGGTCAGGGTGGGCATGACGTTGAGGGTCTGCGAGCCATTGTCGAGCCAGCGATACGGCACTTCCGAGAGCAGCGAGAAACCCAGGAACCACCACAGGTAATGCCATCTGACAGCCGTCGAGCGCGCTACGTTGGCCGCCAGCGCCAGACAGAAAAACGGAAACGCCAGGCGCCCGCTGATGAACAACCAGTCCTGCTGTGGCCAGAGATAGCGCAGGTGATCGCCGATCATGCTGACGATGGCCAGCCACTTGAGCAGGTCGAGGGAGGCCGAGCGGGCCATCAGCGCGAACGGAACGCCGCCGGGGTGACCCCGACGACCTTCTTGAAGGCGCGCGCCATATGACTCTGGTCGAAAAATCCGCAGGCCACGGCCGCCTCGGCCAGGTCCATGCCGCCCCGCAGCAAGGCCTGCACCCGGGCGACGCGCATCTGGATCTGATAGCTGTGCGGCGCCACGCCGACCTCGCGCTTGAACACACGGATCAGGTAGAGCGGGTCCATGCCCACTTCCTCACCGAGGGATTCGAGGGACAGGTTCAGCTCCGACTCGCTGTCGAGCAGTGACCGAATCCGCGCGACCGCCGCACGCTCCGGACGCCGGAGTGGCTGCGCGGCATGACCATGGCGCTCGAACAACGCCGCCAGCACTTCGATCAACACCGTCTCGCGCTCCAGCGACAGCTGCGACGTGCTGATGCGGTGGTGCGCGTCCAGCAGGCGCGCAGCCAGGCCAGGATCGTCCGCCATGGCCTCACGGAACAGGTGAATCGAGGCAGCGCCGCCAGCACCGTGCAACACCACATCGTTCAACCACTGCGGATCGACATAGAGCATGCGGTACTCCCAACCGGCGCCATCCACCGGCACGCCGTCGTGGATTTCACCGGGACTGAGGGTGACCACCGTACCCGCCGTGCCGAACTGATGGGCACCGCGGTACCAGAGTTTCTCCACCCCTCGGGTAATCACACCGAACCCATAGCGATCATGGGAATGGCGACCGAAATGCTGCTGGCTGTAGCGCGCACTGAGCAGCTCGCAGCGGCCCTCGGGGATGCGCTGGAAGCTGGAAAAGTCCTTGGCGGTGGTGGGCGATCCGTCGTTCATGCGGCTGTCCAGTTTCGTACAATCGACGCACGAAACAACTTGTTAAGTTTGATTTCCATTCAAGCTAACAGGCGTTTCCCTTCCATGGCAATCAAGCTGGTAATCGGTGATTTCAACAAGTCTTCCTGGTCGTTGCGCGCCTGGCTGGTGCTGGCCGCAGCCGGAATCGAGGCGGACCTCGAACAGGTCCTGCTGGAGCAGGACGACACCCGGGCCAACATCCTCGCCCACTCGCCCTCGGGCAAGCTGCCGGTACTGATCGACGGTGACCTGACGATCAACGACAGCCTGGCCATCGCCGAGTACGCCGCCGACCTGCATCCCGATGCCGACCTCTGGCCCGAGGACTTCGACCTGCGCGCCCTCGCCCGCGCTGCCGCGGCGGAAATGCATGCCGGCTTCGTCAATCTGCGCACACAGATGTCCTTCGGCCTGGGCACTGGCGATCAACGCCCGGAACTGACCGAGCAGACCCGCGAGGAGATCGCGCGGATCCTGCAGATCTGGACCGACCTGCGCGCCCGCAGCGGCCACGCCACCTACCTGTGCGGCGACCACTTCGGCATCGTCGACGCCATGTACGTCCCGGTGCTGTTCCGCTTCCGCCGCTTCGGCATCGAGCTGCCGGAAGCGCTCCAGCCCTATGCCGACGCCATCTTCGACTTCGGCCCCGTACGCACCTGGCTGCACCTGGCCACCACCCGGCCCTGATCCTGATTCGCGAGTCCCTGTCATGCACAACAAACGCGCTCTGCTCGAACTGACCCTTGGCGGCCTGATGCTCAGCCTCTCGGCGCTGGCCGTGGCCTTCGCCGACATCGGCGCGGGCGGCGCCGGTTTCTACCGGATGCTGTTCGCCTCGATCCTGTTCTACCTCACCCTCAAGTGGCGCAAGGTGCCGGTGCGCCTGCCCAGCCGCAAGGCCGCGCAACTCACCGCACTGGCCGGGGTATTCCTGGCCATCGACCTGATCCTCTGGCACCACAGCATCTACATCGTCGGCCCGGGCATCGGCTCGATCCTGACCAACTGCCAGGTGTTCTTCATGACCCTGCTCGGCCTCTGGCTGCTCAAGGAAAAACCGTCGCTGAACTTCAGCCTGGCCATCGTCCTGGCGTTCTTCGGCCTGTACCTGCTGCTGGCTCCGGAAATGACCAGCAGCCTCGGTATCCGCGGGGTGACATTCGGCATCGCCTCGGGCCTGGCCTACGCCATCTGCGTGTACTACCTGAAAGCCGCCAGCAACCTGCCCGAAGGCGGCGGCGACACGCTCGCGCAGATGCTCAACCTGAGCCTCTGGGCCGGCCTGATCATGCTCGGCTATGCCCTGCTGCGCGGCGAAAGCCTGGCCATCGGCGATGGCCAGACCCTGCTGATGCTGGTGATCTACGGGGTGATGGTGCAATTCGTCGGCTGGCTGATGGTCAATCGCTCCATCGCCTTCATCAGCCTCGGCCTGGCCGGGCTGATCCTGCTGCTGGAGCCGGTGATCACCTACTTCGTCGACGTGGCCTTCCTTGGCAAGCCCAGCTCGGCGGTGCAGATCGGTGGCGCGCTGCTGACGGTGCTGGCGGTGTACATCGGCTCGCTGAAGCCGCCGCAACGCGCCGAGACCACGGCCGAATCAGCCTAGGTCGTTGATGCACACCACCTTGGGCTGGGTCATGTCCTCATAGGCAAAGCGCACCCCTTCCCGCCCCAGGCTGCCGTATTTGAAACCGCCGAAAGGCATTGCGTCGAAGCGGTAGTCGGACGAGTCGTTGATCATCACCCCGCCGGCCTCGATACGCTTGGCCAGCTTCAGGGCGGTACCGAGATCACGGGTGAACACCCCGGCATGCAGGCTGTATTCCGGGGCGTTGGCCAGGGCCACGGCCTGGTCGAGATCGTCGAACGGCTCAAGGATCACCACCGGCGCAAATACCTCTTGCTGCCAAAGGCGGCTGTCATGACCGACCTGCTCCAGCACGGTCGGCGCATACAGCGCGCCGTCGCGGCGATGCCCGCAGAGCAAGGTCGCGCCCTGCGCCAGCGCCTCCTCCACCAGCAACTCGGTACGCCGCGCGGCCTGCTCGTTGACCATCGGCCCGACATCGGTTTCCCGACTGGCCGGGTCGCCGCTCTTCAGCGCTGCGGACTGGGCCACAAACAGTTCGCGGAACGCCGGGTAAAGCTGCCGCTGGACCAGGATGCGCTGGGTGCCGATGCAGTTCTGCCCCGCCGCCCAGAAAGCGCCGGACACGCAGGACTCCACCGTCAGGCCGAGGTCGCAATCCTCCAGCACCAGCACCGGCGCGTTGCCGCCCAGGTCCATGGCGAGCTTTTTCAGCCCGGCCTCGCGGGCGATCGATTCGCCTGTGACGAAGCCGCCGGTGAAGGAAATCATCCGCACCTCGCGCAATGCCACCAACGCCCTGCCAAGCTCGACACCACCGGTAGCGACAGTCACCACGCTCTCCGGCAACCCGGCCTGGACCAGGCACTCCACCAGTTTCAACGCCGACAACGGCGCTAACTCGGACGGTTTGAGAATCACCGCGTTGCCACCGGCAATCGCCGGCCCCAGCTTGTGCGCCACCAGGTTCAATGGGTCGTTGTAGGGAGTGATCGCCACGATCAGGCCCAACGGCTCGCGACTGAACCAGCCCTGCCGTGCTTCCGAGCCCTCGTAGGCCTCGAACGGCACCACTTCGCCGGCATTGCGCCGTGCTTCCTCGGCGGACAGTTTCAGCGTGTTGACGCAGCGCTTCACTTCCTTTTCCGCCTGGCGCAGGGTCTTGCCGGCCTCGGCCACGATCAACCGGGCAAACGCCTCGGCGTCGGCCTCGACCCGCCGCGCAGCCTCTTCGAGAATGCGCGCGCGGCGATGCCGGGGCATGGCCGCGCTGTCGATCACGCCCTTGCGGGCAGCCGCCAGCAGCGCCGGCACGTCGGCTGCGCCCAGGCAAGGCACACGCCCGACCAGGCGGCCATCGAACGGGCTGAGCACATCGATATGACTGGGTGCCAGGGGTTGAACGCTGGCGAGGTGAGAGACATTCATAAGACCTCCGTTCAGCAGGTGCGGGTGTGCAGGGCGATGATGTCGGAGAGCAGGGCGAACGCCGTCTCGATACGCCCTGCCCCGGGTCCGGACACGGTGACGGCGCCGAGCAGGTCAGTGTTGAACGACACGGCATTGACCGCGCCGGCAATCCCGGCCAGCGGATGCGCCGCCGGCAGCAACCGCGCCTCGACCTTGGCCGAGACCGAGCCATCAGCCGCCTTGCGCGCCGAACCGATCAGTTTCCAGCACTGCCCTGCCGCCTCGGCCTCGGCGATGTCCGCGGCAGTGATGGCGCTGATGCCCGAGCACGCCACGTCGGCGACCGTCAGGCGGGCATCGAGCAACTCGTTGGCCAGGATCACCACTTTCAGGCGCACGTCGTGCCCCTCGACATCCGCGGTCGGGTCGGCCTCCGCGTAACCCAGGCGCTGCGCCTCGGCCACTGCGTCGGCAAACGACAGGCCGTCCTTCATGCGGGTCAGCACATAGTTGGAGGTGCCGTTGAGGATCCCCTCGAAGCCGTGGATCTGCGAACCGGCCAGGGCCTGGCGGGCCAGGCGGATCACCGGCGTGCCGCTCATCACCGAGCCTTCATACTCGAACGCTACCTGGTGCCGACGGGACAGCGCCTTGAGCTCGGCGCCATGCAACGCGATCGGTCCCTTGTTGGTGGTCACCACATGAATGCCGCTCTCCAGCGCCCAGCGGCAGAAGGTCGCCGCCGGCTCGCCATCCACGGGATTGGTGAAGGTGGCCTCGGCGATGATGTCGGCGTCGGACTGCTTGATCACGGTCTCGTTGAACGCCTCGGCGGTGCCGCCGGCAATCCGCGCCAACGCGCCCTTCTCAGCCGGCAATGCGGCCAGCTCGGCGGCGTCGAGGCCGTTGCGATTCACCACCGAACCGAGAAACAGGTCGGTCACGCCGACGATGGTCAAGCCGAAGCCCAGCGCGGCTTTCCAGCTGGCATTGCGTTCGGCGATCAGTTGGGCCAGACCACGGTTCACGCCGCCAAAGCCGACCAGGGCAATCTTGTATTCAGTCACGAAGGCATTCCTCTTTGCTGTTGTTCGATGGGAATCAGCGTACGAGGTGGGCCAGGGCAGTTGAATTGGTCAGAACGCTGTATTTGCTGGGCGATCTGACCAAGGTCCGAGCGGGCGCAGGAAGCCAGGCGGAAAGGGTAATGACAGTCAGTTAGGGCCACTTTGTGGCCCCAGACTGGCATCAGCCGTAAAGGTCTTAGAAAACCGCGGAGAGCACGAAGGAAGTCAGGGTATTTTCCACCCCGGGCATGGCGGCGATGTCCTTCCACACCGCATGCACCCGCTCGGGGCTGGCCGCGTTGACCCGCAGCATCAGGTCGAACTCGCCACTGAGCACTTCGCACTGCACCACCTCGGGCAGGCTGCGCAGTGTGCTGAGCACATCGTCACCGCGCATGCGGTCGTGGCGATAGACGAAGATCACCGCGCTGATCAGCGACGATGGCCGCCGCGATTCACCCAGCTTCAGCGTGTAGCCCTGGATCGCGCCATCGCGTTCCAGACGCTCGATGCGCTGGCGCACCGCATTGCGCGACAGGTTGACCTTGGCCCCCAGCTCGGCATGGGCAATCCGTGCATTGGCGCTCAGCTCGGCGAGGATGCGCTCGTCCAGTGGATCGAGGATGCGCTTCATGCCGACCTCGACTGCGCCGCCAGCAGCACCTGGCACAAGCCGTCCAGGTCGTCGCGACGCAAGGTGGATGGCAGCGGATCTCTGGTGGGTTGCGCCGACAACACGGCGGACTTTTCCGGTGCGATCTGGCCCAGGGTCACCATCGGTGCGCCCAGGCTGCGTCGGTGCATGCGCCCGGCCAGCGCCCCGACTGCGGCCTGCGGGTCGACCACCGTCGCGCTTTCTTCGCGCAACCTGACGACCTCACGCCGTACCTCGGCTTCGTCCACCGCGTAGGAATCGAACAGCACCCGCGCCTGCAACCACTGCGGGTTGCCGATGCTCAGTTCGCCGCAGGCCTCGAAGTGCTCCATCAGCGTCCTGACGCTCTCGCCGTCGCGCCCGTACAACTCCCAGATGAAGCGCTCCAGGTTCGAGTACAGGGAAAAGTCCATGCCCGGCGCCAGCGTGCGCTGGCTGGCGTGGGCGGCGTAGCGGTTGCGATGGAGAAAGCGGTGCAGTGCATCGTTGCTGTTGGTCGAAACAATCACCTGGTTGATCGGCAGGCCCATTTTCTGCGCGACGAAACCGGCGTAGATCTCGGCGAAACTGGCCGCCGGCACGCTGAACCCGACCGGACGGGTACCACCGCCCAACTGCAGGGCGGCATGGAAGTAGAAGACGATCTGGGCCAGCACGCCGACCCAGTTGCTGGAGTTGAAACAGGCCGCGGTCACCCCCTCCAGCGGCCAGGCGCGGAACAGCCGCGCCACCAGGGTCTGGCAATCATCGAAACTGCCATCGACGGCGAGCAGTTGGACCCGCTCGGGATCGGCCGCCTGCATGGCCGCGAGGCGATCGGCGGGAACCTGATCGCGGGGATAGAGAATCGCCAGGCGCAGGTTCGGGCATGTGGCGAACGCCTCGATGGCCGCCACGCCGGTATCGCCATTGGTGGCACCGACCACCAATGCCGGCTCCTGCGAGTCGGCGAGGAAGTGGCGCATCAGCCGGGCCTGGAGCTGGGCGGCGAAGTCCTTCGAGGTGCGGGTCGGGCCGTGGAACAGCTGGAGAATCCATTCGTTGTGGCCGATCTGCTGCAACGGCGTGATGGCGCGATGGCTGAAGCCGCGGTAGCTGTCGCTGAGCAGGGCGCGCAAGGTGCGCTCGTCCACGGCATCACCGACGAAGGGTGCGATTACCCGCCAGACCAGTTCGTCGAACGGCAGCCACGACCAGCTGGCGATTTCCTCCGGGCTGATCTGCGGCAACCAGGCCGGTACGTACAACCCGCCATCGGCGGCAGGCCCCGACAGCACGACCTCGCGAAAATCCGCCCGAACGGCGCCATTACGGGTACTCACATAGTGCATGAACGCTCCAGGACAACATCAAGAAGGCCGGTGGGCCTGAGCCACCAGCCAGGCTGAAAACAGCGCGGCATCGGGCGGCAGCGGCCGCCCTTGCTCGCGTACCAGGTAGAAGGATTCGCTGGCTTCGATGCGCTGGCTGAAGGGCGCGACCAGCTGCCCTTCACGCAGCAGGTCCTCGACTACCGAAGAGCGCGCCAGCGCGACGCCCTGCCCCAGTTCCGCCATGCGGATGGTCGAGATCAACGTGTCGAACTGTAGCCCGCGCGAGTAGTCGACCTGATCGGCGCCCATGCGCTGCAGCCAGTAACCCCAGCCTTCTTCGTAACCCAGCACATGCAGCAGCGGATGGTGCCGGAGGTCTTGCGCCTGGCGGATCGGCGAGCGCGCCAGCAGCGCCGGGGAACACACCGGCACCAGGTGGTCCCAGGTCAGCCGCTGGGCATGCAGTCCCGGCCATTCGCCGTTGCCCCAGCGCACTTCGAGATCGTCCTCGCCATCCGGTGCCTTGACCCACAGGTTGCTGATGTAGCGGATGTCGATCTGCGGATGTTCACGGCTGAAACCGGCCAGCTTCGGCGCCAGCCAGTACTGCAGGAACGACAGGCTGCCGCGCACCTTCACCGGCCGGCGCTTGTGCTGGCCGAAGATCTCATTGGTGCCGACCGCCAGGCGGCTGATGGCGTCCTGCACCACCGGCAGATAGGACTGCCCTTCCTCGGTCAGGTCGAGCCCCCGGGGCAGGCGCTTGAACAGGGCCACGCCCAGGTGGCTCTCCAGTTGCCGGATCTGCTGGCTGACTGCGCCCTGGGTCAGGTGCAGTTCCTCGGCCGCATGGGTGAAATTCAATGATCGCGCCGACACTTCGAAAGAGCGCAGCCAGTTCAGTGGCGGCAGGGATTTCTGTTTCATCGGCACGACCTCGTTCGCGGTGGGATCCGCCCATCATGGACCTGAACGATCAGATCGCGCCAACACCGGGCCGCGCCGGGGCCAGGGCCGCCAGGCGCTGCTCGCGCTTCTTGCGGGTGACCCAATAGACGAAGTAGCACCAGGCGATGAAGGGCAGGCCGAAATACAGCGCCACCCGCTGCTCGGGGTCGAAGGCGATGCCGACGCAGGCCAGCAGGCAGCAGGCGATCGCTCCCAGCGGTACCCAGGGGTAACCGCGCACGCGGAAGTGCAGGTCTTCGACCCGACCGCCGTTGGCCATGTAATGCCGGCGGAAGGCAATCTGGCTGGCGGCGATGCTCATCCACACCACCACCACGGCCAGGCCGGAAATCGACACCAGGGCCAGGTACACCGTGTCCGGCGCGACCACGCTGCTGAACAGCGAGGCCACCGCGCCGGCCATGCTCAGGATGATCGCGTTGACCGGCGTGCCGCGTGACGACAGGCGGGCGAAGCATGGCGGCATATGACCCTGGTCACTGAGGGTCCAGAGCATGCGCGAGGCGGCGTACAGACCGGAGTTGGCCGCCGACAGCAGCGCGGTGAGGATCACGAAGTTCATGATGTCCGCCGAGTACGGGATGCCGATCAGGTCGAAGGCCATCACGAACGGGCTTTCCACCAAGCCCGCCTGCTCCCGGGGCAACAGGGTGGCGAGGACGATGATGGTGCCGACGAAGAACAGCGCCAGGCGGACCACCGTGGTGCGGATGGCCCGCGGCACGCTGACCTGCGGATCACGCGCCTCGCCGGCGGCGATGCCGATCAGCTCGGTGCCGGAGAAGGCGAACGACACCGCCAGCAGGGTCATGGCGATCGGCAGCAACCCGGTGGGGAACAGGCCCTCGCGGGTGAAGTTGGACAAGCCGATGCCCTGCACATGCTGGACATTGAACACACCGATGATCGCCCCGGCGCCGATCACGATGAAGGCGACCACCGTGAGGACCTTGATCAGCGACAGCCAGAACTCGGTTTCGGCGAAGAGCCGCACGGAGATCACGTTGAGCATGAACACGGTAACGGCGAACAGCGCGCTCCAGATCCATACCGGTGTATCGGGGAACCAACGCACCATCAGGATGCCCGCCGCGGTGAACTCCGAGCCGATGGCCACGGCCCAGGTCAGCCAGTACAGCCAGGCCACGGTATAGCCGGTGCCGGCGCCCAGGTAGCGGGTGGCGTAGCTGCTGAACGAGCCGGTCTCCGGCATCTGCACGGCCAGTTCGCCGAGGCAGACCATCACCAGGTAGACCATCACCGCGCCGACGATATAGGCGATCACCGCGCCGAGCGGGCCGGCCTGGTTGACCGTATAGCCCGAAGTGAGGAACAGGCCGGTGCCGATCACCCCGCCAAGCGCCAGCATGACGATATGGCGGGTGTGCATTTCTTTCTTGTAGCCGGCCGGATGAGCCGAAGCCGTAGAGGAGTGTTCGCTGGACATGGTTGGATTCTCATGAAGTGTCTGGCAATGAACTTGAAACCGACAACGAGGCAGTACAAATCGATGTGCCAACAGCTGTTGTTGTTATGGCTTTCATGAAACAGGGCGGCCGGCTATCCCGGTCCGGCCGCCCTTGGGGTCAGGCAGTTACGGCGTTGTGCCGAGTACCGTGCACGTCGTCCTGGCGGGCACGCAGGGTGGCGAAGGCCTGGCGCAGGTCGGCGAGCAGGTCGGCGGTGTCCTCGATGCCCACCGAGATCCGCACCAGGCCCTCGGAGATGCCCAGCGCCTGGCGCTCTTCGAGGGTGTTTTCCACATGGCTGGTGGTCCGTGCCGGCCCGTAGATGGTTTCCACCGCACCGAGATTGCCGGCCCGGTGGGCGTAGCGCAGGCACGGCAGGAGCTTGACCACGCTGTCCATGCCGCCGACCAGCACGAAGCTGACGATCGCGCCGAAGCCCTTCATTTGCGAGCGGGCCACCTCATGACCGGGATGGCTGGGCAAGCCGGGGTAGTTGACCGACTCCACCAGCGGCTCGCTGCCCAGGTACTCCGCCAACGCCTGAGCGCTCGCCTGTTGCTGGCGCAGGCGCAGGGCCAGGGTCTTGATCCCGCGGATGATCAGGTAGGCGGAAAACGGGTCCAACGACGCACCGTTGATTTCCCGGTAATGGCGCACCTGGGCCATCAGTTCCTCGGCGCCGCAGACCACGCCGCCGAGCACGTCGCCATGTCCGGAGAGGAACTTGGTGGCGCTGTGCACCACCACGTCGACACCCAATTGCAGCGGGTTCTGGTTCAGCGGCGTGGCGAAGGTGTTGTCGGCAACGACCAGGGCACCCACGCGTTTCGCAGCAGCCACCAGGCGACGGATATCGAGGATCTTCAGCGTCGGGTTGCTCGGCGTTTCCAGGTAGACCAGGTCACAACCACGGGCGATCTCCGCCTCGATGGCTTCGGTGTCGAGGGTGTCGCACAGGGTCACCTCGACGCCCTGACGGGGCAGGAATTCTTCGAAGATCTTGTTGGTGCCGCCGTAGCTGTCGCGAGTCGAGACCACGCGCTTGCCGTTGCCGAGGAAGGTGTGCAGCACGCCGCTGATGGCCGCCATGCCGGTGCTGAAGGCCACCGCCGATTCGGCACCCTCCAGCGCGCACAGCTTGTCTTCCAGCACCGCGACGGTGGGGTTGCTCATGCGGCTGTAGATAAAGCCCGGTGCCTTGCCCAGGGCGACGTCGTACCAGGCGTCGATGTCCTGGTAGCCGTAGGCGGCGCTGAGGACGATCGGCGCCTGGGTGGCGTTGAACGGATGCTCGACCTGCTCGCCGCCCCACACCACCCGGGTGCCGATACCCGGCTGCGCGCCCTGGGCGGCTTTTGCTTCGTTGTTCATGTCTGTTCTCGCATCGATGAAACACGGCGTGTGTTTCGACTGGTCTGCGAGGACTATAGGGAGGCTGCTCCCTCATGAAAAACGATGTTATCCGGGCCTGAGGGGAGCTTTTTTTAATGGCTCGAAGCCGGGCTCAGAAACGGTACTCCACCCCCGCCCCGGCATACCACGAACGGCCCGGCGCCGCCTCGTAGTAACGGCCATTGCCGTCACCGACGATCACCGAACCGACGTAGTGGCGGTCGAGCAGGTTCTCCAGGCGCACCATCTCGTAGACGGTAAAGCGGTCGAGCTGCTGCTCCATGCGCGCGCGCCAGTTGAACACGGTGTAGGCCGGTGCGGCCTTCTGTTCGTTGCTGTCCTCGACATACACCTGGCTGCGGTACTGGCCCTCCAGGGCGGTACTCAACCCGGCCATTGGCTTCCATACCAGCTCGCCGAACAGGCTCTCCTTCGGTACCCCCGGCAGGCGGTTGCCCTTCTCGATCGTGCTGCTGCCACCGGTCACATCGTCACGGTAGGTGGCGTCGAGGTGGGTGTAGGCCAGGTTCAGTTCGAGGTCTTCGGCGAGCTGGTTTTGCAGGCCGACTTCCAGGCCACGGCGCAGGGTCTTGCCGCCGTTGGCATAACTGGTGCGTCCGGAGTTGGAACCGGCGACGACGATTTCATCCTCGGTGTGGATTTCGAAGACCGCGATGTTCAGCCGCGCCTGCTCGTTGAGCCGGGCCTTCACGCCGATTTCGTACTGGGTGCTGGTGGCCGGCTTGAGGGCAAAGTTGAAGGTTTCGCTGACGCCCGGCGCGTAGGCCATTTCCGCCTGGGTCGGGGTTTCGAAGGCCTTGCCGGCACTGACATAGCCATGCAGCTCCGGGGTGAAGGCGTACATCAGCGACAGGGTCGGCGTGGTCCGCTGGTATTTTTTCGAGCCGCTGGCGTCGCCGTTGGACAGGTAGCGGTCATCCACCTCCATCTCCATGCTGCTGTAGCGCAGGCCGGCGTCGAGGGTCCAGCGCTGCAGTTCCCAGTGGGCCTGGATGTAGGGGTCGAGGCTGGTGGCGGTGTCGATCTCGTCGCGGCGCAGTTCGCCCTTCACCCCGAGGGTAGTACCGCTGTAGTTCTGGTAGCCACGGCGGTCGTCACGGCTCTGGTCGTAGTCGGCGCCGACGGTCAGGGTCAGGTTACCCGGTGCTGCGCTGATCGGCTGGATCCAGCGCAGGGTGCCGCCATGGAATTCGCGGTCGAAATCCACCACGCCGCCACCGCGCTCGTTGGCCGGGGTGCCACGCGGAATGGACAGGTACTGGATCACGCTGCGCTGGCCGGCATAGGCATTGAACTGCAGGGTGGCGTCGCCGAAATCACGCTCGTAGTTCAGGCCCACCTGCTGGTGGTGGATGCTTTTGCGCGTGTCGTACTGCTCGGCCTGGGGGATGACCGAGCGGCGGTCCTGCCGGTAGCCGCTCCAGGTCTGGCCAAGCGGGTCCTCGGTGCCGTTCTGCTCCAGGGTGTTGAAGATCAGCGCCAGGCGGCTGTCGTCGTCGGGGCGCACATGGACCTTGGCGAAGGTCTGGTCACGGCGCGCCGAACTGTGGTCGCGGTAACCATCGGTGTCCATGCGCGAGGCATCCAGGACGAAGCCGGCCTGGTCGTTGCCGCCCTGGCTGTACAGGCGGTTCTTGAGGAAGCCATCACTGCCCAGCAGGGTACTCGCGCCAATCGTCGCCGGGCCGCTGCCGTCCTTGCTGAACATCTGGATCACCCCGCCGGCATTGCTGCCGTAGAGCGCCGACGCCGGGCCGCGCAGCACTTCGACACGGTCCGCCACGTCCAGGTTGAGCGAGGCGGCCTGGCCCTGTCCGTCCGGGGTGCTGGCGGGGATGCCGTCGCTGAGCAGCTTGATGCCGCGGATGCCGAAGGCGGCGCGAGCGCCGTAGCCCCGGGTCGAAATCTGCAGGTCCTGGGCGTAGTTCTGACGGTTCTGCACCACCACCCCGGGTACCCGCGACAGCGCTTCGGAGAGGTTGACGCCCGCCTGGCCGTCGCTGAACTGCTCGCGCCCGACGATATCCAGCGAGGCCGGGACGTCGAAGGTGGCGGACGGCAGGTAGGTGCCGGTCACGGCGAGCGGGTCGAGGGTGAGTGGCTGGTCCTCGGCCAGAGCTGGGGTGGCGGTTGCAAGAGAGGCGATGCAAAAACAAAGGTGCGGAACACGGGCCGTGAAACGGCCTGGGTGCTTGGGCGGATTGGGCATAAGAAAAAATCTGCGAAAACGATGTAGGAAAATCTGGTGCGGATGAACCAAGGTAATCATTGCTGAACTCACCATAGCTATCGCTGGCAAGCCAGCTCCCACAGGGGCCGAGCCAAGCACAAATACTGTGGCTGGCCCAGATCCCTGTGGGAGTCGGCTTGCCGACGATGAGGCCAGCAGTCACAACATCTATCTGCTTGCCTGCCACCATGGAATCTCCCAAAGGAACCGAGCCAGGCACAGACACTGTGGCTGGCCCAGATCCCTGTGGGAGTCGGCTTGCCGACGATGAGGCCAGCA